>JAFGWZ010000164.1 GCA_016936905.1 Deltaproteobacteria bacterium
CCGGGGGGTCTTCTCCCTTGACGGTGACTTCCTGGCCGGGCCCGGCCAGCGGAGGCAGGTTCTCCACTACGCCTGTCAGGGCGATCTCGAGCAACTTCCCGTCCCGGGGACAAGCAAGGGAGGCATCGGTCCGCACGAGGCTGAAATCGAGCATCAAATCCTTCTTATTGAGGGCGGCGTCGAGAAGATACCGTCGCGCACGCTCCTCGTCTTCTTTGCAGGTGATGAGCACCCCTCCCATGGCAAGTTCAAAGACGGCCTCACCACGGGTATTTATCCACGTAGACACCTCGTGGTTGAGCATGCTCGTTGAGATTCTGAACGACGGTTCGACGACAAGCTCTTTGCTTTCTTCAAAGGCTTCGACGGTCTGAAACACATCCAGAAACGCCTGGGTCTGGGGATCGAACACGACATAAGCGTAACGGGAACCGATAGCCATCCCCTTCAGGACAGGATAAAGATTAATGACGCTGACCGGGTAAAGGGGGCCTTCGAGCCGCTTTTCAATAGACCGCTTCCGGCCGTTCGACACCTGAGACGCCCGGAACAGCCCGTCATTCACGGAACCTTCGATATGAGAGGCCGCATCGTCGATGGTCTGCTCGTATCGAAATGATCGGAGCTCCAGATCGGGGCCGACGATATCCTCGCTCTTCAAGATGACGTGTCGGGAAAGGCCGAGAAAAAGGATCTTCAGGCGGGCCTCAGACGTGATGAGAAACGCGTCGCTTCCGTCAATCGGTTCGATCATAAGATGGGTAAATCCCACCTTTTCACCGTTGAAGACGAATCCCTGCCAGAGCTCCCGGTAGGCAAGCCCGCCGAGGCCTGATAGTGCAACCGATTCGGACGGGGGTGTGCGGGTTTTGAAATAGAGCGGCGCGCAGGAAGAAACCGCCAGCATAACGAAGAGGATCCACCACAACCGTTTGAATGCCGCCGACGGGGCTCTCCCCATAGTCCACACCCTCCCTGGTTCTCTTACGACCTATTGGTAAAAAAGCCGCAGGCAGGAAAGAACAGGCTAAACGGTACGATCATCCTCCTCCCTTTCTTCCATGGCCTCGGGCAGCGGGTTGAAAGGAAACGGCCGATTTCTTTCGTTCAGGGTTATATACCTGATTATTTTATAGGCATAAGTTGCCAGTTTATTGGAAAATTCAATTACCGGCTCGCTCCGCTTCTTCGTGATCATCAGATAAACATACTGAAACAGGACTGTTACCTGAAGAACAATCTGCACCAATTCAAAAACAACCAGGAAAAACAGCGCGTAGATAAAACGGATCGCCACATTTTTTCTGCTCTGTCCATAGTCTGTCATCGACTCCATAATCGCTCCCCTCTGATAGAATTTCCTTTTCTGAGCTATGCCGACGGCACGGCCCGCATGGCATCGAAACATGCCGGTATTATCTCTCTTTTTTGTGGCGGTGAGTCAAGTTCTATTTTTGTCCAAAGCAAACAAATAACAAGGATAACGCATTGTTGTGTTAACGCTACGCCGCCCGACTCTTGACGTCCCACCGGAAATGATTACATTATATCTAAAACATAAACCATAATCCGACAGGAGGTAAATACAATGTCAAGAATGTCATATCTGGTCCCGAGAACAGCCATGGCTTTTCCCGTGGGAAAAGTGTTGGAAAGGTTTTTCGACGATACGGTGCTCCCGTCATTTCTCGGCGAGGAACGAAGTTTTGTGCCGGTCTTTGACATCACGGAAAATCAAGACACCTACACGGTCGTCGCCGAACTGCCCGGCATGGATGAAAGCGACCTTACCGTAACCTTCTCAGACGGGATTCTCACCGTGGAAGGCGAAAAGAAACAGGAATCGGAAAACAAGGGGGAAACCTATCATCGCATTGAGCGGCGGTACGGATCATTCCAGCGAAGTTTCAGGATTCCCGATAATATTCAGGAAGATAACATCGAGGCAACCTACAAAAACGGCGTCCTCACACTGACGATTCCAAAATCCGAGGAGAAGGAAGCCAGAAAAATAGAAATCAAACACTAAAGCCGCGACTTCTGCGACCTGAAGACACCAGCGCCGCCGTCATGGCAACCATGCCGGCGGCTTTTTCCGTCAGGACCGGCCGCGTGGCGGCTTTTGCAGTGAACTCGGGCATATTTATCTCATGACAATCCGGCGTAGTACCGAAAAAAGTCTTTGGAGCAGTGAATGTGAAATCGGGCTACCATACGTCTAATGGAGTGCCTGCATGGCCCGTTGCCCGGATTCATGTGACCGGGCATCAGGGGTTTTTTTGCAAAAACATCACAGCGAAGCGGAAAATCAGCAATTCCAACTGTTTAAGGCCGAAGGTCGAGTTTTGGAATTGCCTGAAGCAAGCTGATGATGTATCAAAAAGACCCGTGGACCGGGAATCGTGAATCCGGTCAACTAAGCGGTAACCGGTTGAATGCGTGGCCCTTCTTTAACAGGTTGCCCGCGGCGGCAGATACCGGTAATAGAGTCCCAGGTCGATGGCGACCATGGTCATATTGAGGGCATACAGAAGGATTACCCAGTCAAACGAAAATAACAACTTATGAATAATGCCGCTCAGATACCCGAGGCCGATGACCGCCATAAAGAGGGGGCTCTTTCCTTCCACCACTTTCGTGCGCAGCGCCTTTGCAATCGAGAGGGGCCAGCTCACCCCGAAACAGACAAGCATGACCGCTTCAAATATACTCATGAACTACCGTGCTCCTTCCAGCTTCCGTATTCCGGTTCGTGACAATCAGACACTGTCTCCGCGAGATGCACCCTGTATCACAGGGTCATATGATCTTCAAAAGGAAAATGACCGGGGGTAGAGGTTCATTCAAGGGTATCGGTGAGGTCACGGGCGGCGGTAACGAGACCGTTAAGAAGTTCATCCATGGTTGCAAAGTCGAGCGTATCGATAGTGTCGTGCTTCGTGTGATACGCGGGATTTCGATAAAAAGCCGTATCGGTGACCATCACAGCGGGATATCCCATGATCCAGAACGAACGATGGTCGGAGAAATCAACGCCGGGAATGAGGCTGAGTCCCGAGAGTGTCTCAACAGGGACCCGGCACCCCTCCCGCAGCGACGACGCGACGCGATGAACCAGCCGGCGAGACCGAAGATTTCCCACGACGGCGATGAAATCGGGGGTGGACGAATAGATGAAATTCATAAATGGAAACGGGAACCGCTGAGCGCCTTTTTTGTCGCTGAAGTATCCCACCATTTCAAGACAGACCATCGCACGAATATCTTCATTCCGCGCTCGCGCCGCCTTGGCGTACACAAGACTTCCCATAAAATCGGTACGGAAAACCGGCGGTTCTTCCAGCACGAAAAAAATAAGTTTCAACGTCCTGCCGAAAGGGTGATGTTTCAGCATCCTGCACATCTCGAGCAACACGGCAACGGCGCTTGCATTGTCGTCGGCACCGGGTGTCCCGGTAACGGTATCGTAATGGGCTCCGAAAATAACTGTTTCGGCGGGCTTCCGGCTGCCGGGAACGGTGACAATCACGTTGCTGTATCTGTTGCCGCCGTATTCATAATCCTGGATTTCCGATGACACCCCCATGTCGGCAAGGGCCGACTGGATGTAGCATCGCGCCTTTTCGATTTTCTCCTGTTCGATGACGCTTCTCGAACCCACCTCTATCGTGAGGTAGCGCACGTGATCGTGCAGCTTCGCACCGGCGGCACTGAGAGATATGTTTCTCTTTGATACGGTAACGGGAGATGACATGCGAACGGCGAGAACGGAGTAAAGCAGGAAGAGAAAGATGAACACAATGATGATAGCACTGTATACAATCATCTTTTTTGTCATGGCCTTCGCAGGGATTGTGAAGATGATCACGTCTTTTTATGCAACGACGTCATACGGGCGGTGGCTTCGCACATGCCGTAATGGAGGGCACCGCTCATGCGCCTTTTCCGAGTTTTTCCGCGGCGACATTGTACACCCAGGCAAAGACGGCTCCTCCGATCAATCCATCCGCCACTGCCCAGCAAAAGCCGATGAGACTTCCCGCGAAGGATATGTTGTATCCCCGGTAAACGAGCCCGAGGATGGTCCGTTCCCCCGTTGCACCGTCGAACATCATGATCCACCAGGTCAGAAAAAGCACTCCACAACCCCACAGAAGAGCGCAGGTTATGGCGAATGCCTTTATATTCAGTTTCATTACACACCTCCCGTCATTCTCTGTACGTCTTCTTCTTACGTGCCGCAAAGGGTACATCAATGGCCATCACATTCCCGGCATGGGAATCCTGCCTCATCTGACAGGTCGGATCAACTGCTCAAAGGAATCGCCGCACCGCCTGTCAGTTCAGGATGCTTTGCCGTCACTGTTTCATAAAAGGCGCGGATCCTGTTCATGTCGGCGGGCATATCGCCGGTTGGAACAATCAGGGGGCCGAATCCGCCCGCTTTGCGGCGATAATCGATAAAGCCCAGGAGGATAGGAACCTTCGCGCCGACGGCGATATGGTAAAATCCCGTTTTCCAGTGTTTCACTTTTTTCCGCGTTCCCTCCGGAGCAATGATCATGACCAGTTTTTCAAGATTATTAAAAAGCTGTATTGTCTGGGCAACAACATTGTGTGATCGTGCTCGGTCAATGGGAATGCCGCCGCACCATCGCATGAGCGATCCGAAGGGCCGGCGAAACAGTGTTTCTTTGCCCATCCAATGGACCTTGACCCTGAAGGCAAATGCATAGGCGAGTGTCAAGAGAAAATCCCAGTTTGACGTATGGGGCGCGCCGATCATGATGTACTTGGGAATATCCGGCAGGCGCCCTTCCCGGCGCCACCCGAATATCCGCAGCAGAGATGATGATATCCAGTAAAGGATAAAGATAAGAATCGATGCATCGAATAGTGTTCTTCTCATTTTTTCCCATTTCCCACTGTATGTCTGTCTTTGATCGGGCGGCCTCTGGTTATGGAGACCGCTTTCATGTGACAGTTCCCCGTTATGTTCTCTTCCCCCGTGATCACCCGTGGCGTCAGGAAACCGTGCCGTTTCCTTTCATCACCGGCGGAGCATCTTCATGATCTCCGGAGCCTGTCCCGCACTTCCCAGGACCTCCTTGTTTTTCCTCGTGTACATGGCCTTGAGGGCCTCCCGTGCCGGCCCCAGGTACTTTCTCGGATCAAACTCTTCCGGCTTCTCAGCAAAGACCTCCCGGATCTTTGCCGTCATCACGAGCCTGCCGTCGGAATCGATATTGATCTTGCACACCGCCGACCGGGTCGCCTGCCGCAATTGGTTTTCCGGAATCCCTATAGAATCCTTCAGCCTGCCGCCGAAACGGTTGATCGTCTCCACCGCTTCCTGCGGTACCGATGACGACCCGTGCAGAACAATGGGAAATCCCGGTATCCGTTTCTCGATTTCCCGGAGGATATCAAGCCTGATCTCCGGCTTCTGGCCCGGTTTGAATTTATAGGCGCCGTGAGATGTCCCGATCGAAATCGCGAGAGAATCGACGCCTGTCCTCGCGACAAAGTCCTGCACCTCTTCGGGCTGTGTGTACGTGTGGTGCTCGGCGGAC
>JAFGWZ010000165.1 GCA_016936905.1 Deltaproteobacteria bacterium
ACATGCTGATCTACAAGTCACGGATACGGAGCTATCGGGACCTGCCCCTCAGGTACTTCGAACTCGGCACGGTTCACCGCCATGAAAAAACGGGAGTGCTCCATGGATTGCTGCGGGTTCGTCAGTTCACCCAGGACGATGCCCATATCCTCTGCACGCCGGAACAGCTCAATGACGAGATACGGGGGATTGCCGAGTTTGTCGACGATGCGATGAAGATCTTCGGCTTCGAGTATGAGGTCGAGTTGAGCACGAGGCCGGAAAAGTCCATCGGCTCCGACGAAGACTGGGAACTGGCAACGGCGGCGCTGGAACAGGCGCTGAAAGACACAGGTATGGCCTATGACATCAATGAAGGTGACGGAGCCTTTTACGGGCCGAAGATTGACTTCAAACTGAAAGATGTCCTGAAGAGAAAGTGGCAGTGCGCGACCATACAGTGTGATTTTACGCTGCCCGAGCGGTTCGATCTCCACTATGTCGGCCCCGACGGAGAACGGCACCGCCCTGTCATGCTCCACCGGGTCATCCTCGGTTCCATCGAGCGATTCATCGGCGTGCTGATTGAAAACTACGCCGGCGCATTCCCTGTATGGCTTTCGCCGGTTCAGGCTGTTATCCTTACCGTGACGGATAATCATATTCCCTACGGTGAAATGGTGTACCGCCAGCTCATGGATGCTGACATACGAGTTCAGCGGGATTTCAGGAATGAAAAGCTGGGCTATAAGATACGGGAAAATCAGATGCAGAAGGTCCCTTATATGCTGGTCATCGGTGACAAGGAGGTTGAGGCAAAGACGGTGGCGCCGAGACAGCGGGACGGCCGGAACCTGGGGCCCATGAGTGTGGAGGATTTTGTTTCCCTGGTAAGGGAAAAATCTGCCGCGTTTCAGTAGGAGCCTTGTCGTCGGATTATCAAGGAGGTGAGTTATAAGTAAGGATTATAGAATCAATCGGGAGATCAGGGCGGATTCCGTCAGGATGATTGACGCCGACGGCAATCAGTTGGGAATTCTCACCCTTGCCGATGCCTTGGAAGAGGCGGCCAAAGCAGGCCTTGATCTTGTGGAAGTTGCGCCGAATTCGTCTCCGCCGGTCTGCAGGATCATGGACTACGGCAAGTACCGATATCAGCAGAGCAAGAAGAAGACGATCAGCAAGAAGAGCCAGACGACCATACAGGTTAAAGAAATACGGCTCAGGCCCAAAACGGAAGATCACGACAAGCAGATAAAACTCAAACACATCAAGCGGTTTCTTGATCAGAACAACAAGGTCAAGATAACCATGATGTTCCGGGGCCGGGAGATCATATACGCCGACAAGGGAAAGAAGATCATGGAAGACATAAAAAGCGAGCTTGAGGGGGCGTGCACCGTCGATCGAGAACCGAAGCTCGAAGGCCGAAATATGATCATGATTGTGTCTCCGAAAAAATAGAGTAACGAGGTGATGTAATGCCGAAAATAAAAACGCACAGAGGGGCGGCAAAGCGCTTCAGCATTACCGGAACAGGCCGGGTGAAACGGAGCAAGGCTTATGCCAGCCACATTCTTACGAAGAAAACGCGAAAGCGCAAACGAAGCCTTAGAAAGGTGGATTTTCTCGATAAACGGGATCTCAAGGGGATCAAGAGACTGATTCCCTACGCATAAAATAAGCGCCCATCGGGGCCATGCCGGCTTTGTGGGGTCAGGATGTATCGCTTCGTACAACCATCTGGTTGCATCGAAACGATAAGCCCTGACCCCATTCATTCACGTGAGAGCCGTGGCACCCGATGAAATAACAAGCGGGAGAACAGGTAACAATGGCACGAGTAAAAAGAAGCGTACATGCCAGAAAGAAGAGAAGAAAGATTCTCAAACTGGCAAAAGGATATTTTGGAGCGCGAAGCAGGCTCTACCGCGTCGCCACCGAGGCGGTGGAACGGGCGATGAAGTTTGCCTATCGAGACAGAAAGGTCCGAAAACGGGATTTCAGGAAACTCTGGATCGCCCGGATCAACGCGGCGGTTCGGACTGAAGGTATGACATACAGCACCTTCATCAGCGGGATAAAGAAGGCCGGTATCGGTATGGACAGGAAGATCCTCGCCGACCTTGCAGTTCACGATCCCCAGGGCTTTTCACGCATTGTCGGCATCGCAAAGGGTGAAAATGCTGCATGAAAGAGGCGCTCGAACAGTTACGAAAAAAAGCTCAGGATGAACTCAGCGCGGCGAACTCCAGGGATGAAATCCTGGCGTTGCGGACGAAATATCTCGGAAGAAAGGGGGAGCTGACACAGATCCTCAGACAGGTGAAAGATATTCCTCCTGATGAGCGGCCTGCGGTAGGACAGCTGTCAAACATAATCAAGGAATCTCTCTCGACGGCGATCGACGAGCGCCTGGAAGAGATTGATACCGCGGGAAGAGATGATGCCCTGTCAGGAGAGAGGATCGATGTAACCCTTCCGGGAAGAGGCATCGCCTATGGAAAGGCCCATCCTATCACGACGGTTTCCCGGGAGATATGCGATATCTTTTCCGTACTCGGGTTTTCAGTCGTTGAAGGCCCGGAGATCGAATACGACTATTACAATTTCGAGGCGCTGAATATTCCGAAGGATCACCCCGCCCGGGACATGCAGGATACATTCTACGTAGAGGACGACATCGTCCTCAGGACCCATACATCACCGGTCCAGATAAGAGTCATGGAGAAGATGAAGCCGCCGGTTCGGATCATCTGTCCGGGAAAAGTATACCGCCCCGATTCCGATGTGTCGCACACGCCCATGTTCCATCAGATCGAAGGACTGCTCGTTGATAAAGGTATCACCTTCGGTGACCTGAAGGGGACATTGACGTATTTCCTGGAGCAGGTTTTCGGTAAAGGGACCATCCTGAGATTTCGTCCCAGCTTTTTTCCGTTTACAGAACCGAGCGCCGAAGTGGACATCCAGTGCGTCATGTGCCGCGGCGACGGGTGCCGGGTCTGCGGGCAGAGCGGTTGGCTTGAGATTCTCGGTTCGGGAATGGTGGACCCCGAATTGTACAGGACCGTGGGATACGACCCCGAAGAGGTTTCGGGGTTCGCTTTCGGCCTGGGCGTTGAACGAATCGCCATGTTGAAATACGGGATATCCGACATCCGGTTGTTTTACGAGGGCGATCAGCGGTTTTTAAAACAATTCTGAGCACCGTTTTCCATTCTGCTAAAGATAAGATTTCTCAGTCGCTTCGCTCCCTCAAAATGACACAAGGGGAGGATGCTCCTTCAGACAATATTCAAAGCTTTTTTCTTCGGGCCGCACGGCGGCGCAGGTATTTTTTTGATGGGAGATAGAGATACACATGCGAGTCAGTCTCAGATGGTTAAAGGATTATGTTGATATCGAGTTGCCTCCTGAGGAACTCGCCGAGCGATTGACGATGGCAGGCCTCGAGGTTGATGCCGTCGAAGAGGTTACCCCCGGTTTTTCCAACGTTGTCGTTTCAAAGATTCTTGAGATCACACCCCATCCCAATTCCGATAAATTATCCCTCTGCCGGGTGACGACGGGCGACAGGACCGTTCCCATCGTGTGCGGCGCGCCGAACATTGAAGTCGGACAGGTCGTGCCCCTCGCCCAGGTCGGCGCAACGATTCCCGGCGGTTATGTCATTAAGAGCTCCCGCCTCAGGGGAGAACTCTCCGAGGGAATGCTCTGTTCGGAAGAAGAACTCGGCATCGGCGACGATGCGACAGGTATTATGATACTCCCCGAAACGCT
>JAFGWZ010000166.1 GCA_016936905.1 Deltaproteobacteria bacterium
CGGCGCCCAGTTCTCGAATGATCCGGCCGATCTTCTCGACCTGTTCAGAACTGCTTTTTGCTAGTGTACCTCTTTCAAGATAGAGGTTGTCCTCAAGGCCGACCCTGACGTTACCTCCGAGCAGAATAGACTGCGTACACATGGAAAACTGGTCTCGACCGGCAACGCAGACTGAAAATTCAAAATCACCGAGAAGACGCCTGGCATAATCCACCAGGAATACCAGGTTCTGAGGACCCGGCGTAATCCCCCCCAGAACACCCATGACAAACTGAATATAAATGGGTTCTTTTATGGGGTAGCCACGCTGAATCATAAAGGCCACGTTATTTATCATCGCGGAATCGTAGCACTCGAATTCGGGTTTTGTTCCATTCTTATCGAATATGTAACTGAAGTCCTTCATGGACTTGAACGTATTCGGGAAGATAAAGTCCTCGCTCATGCCCAGGTACTGGGGTTCCCAGGGAAACTTAAACTCTTTGAATTTGTCGAGGGCGTGGAAAAGCGCGAAATTAATGGAACCCGCGTTGAAAGACGCGAGTTCAGGTTTAAACCGGGTAACCGGCTCAACGCGCTGTTCGGTGGTCATACCAAGGCCGCCGCCCGTGGTGATGCAAATGACAACATCACACCTGCTCTTGATACTGCCGACTATTTCCTCATAGAGTTCCATCTTTGAAACTGGCATTCCGGTCTCGGGGTCTCGAGCATGGACATGAACGACCGCCGCTCCTGCCTCATAGCACTTGACCGCCTCATCGGCAATCTCCTTCGGGGTATGAGGAACATATGGAGACATTGTCGGAGTGTGAATGCTCCCAGTTAATGCCGCGGTTATGATAATCTTTTTTTTCATGATACTTCCTTTTGCTCCTTTCACATTTACTTACAAATACTCAAGCCTGTACTTCACGCAATCCTTGCTCCTTCTTTATAAGCCCCCCGAGGCAAAACGGAGCCTGCCGCAGGCAGGCTCCGCGTTTCACAAATATTCACAGAGACATCACACCGGCACCCATGTGACGCATATTGCGAAAATAAAGAACGACGCAATAAGTGAAACAAAGGTGTACCCCATGATATCCCTCGCCTGCATCTTGGTACCGGCGGCAATGACCGGGAAGAATGCCAGCGTCCAGAAGGGCTGGATCATATTCGTCCAGGCATCGCCGTACGCGACGGCCATACTCACTCTCGCGAAGAACGCGGTGAGTTGATCAGCAGGCATCGTAGCGCCCAGTGTCCTCGCAGCTTCGAGAATCGGCTGTCCGACAACCGCCCACTCGCCACCTCCCGAGGGTACGAATATATTGACAAACCCGCCGATGAGGAACGCGATGAACGGAAAGCTGCCTACCGTAGCAAATCCGGCGATCCACGCGGCGATTGCCTTACCAAGGCCCGTGTAGATCATGATTCCCATGATACCGGCGTAGAAGGGGAACTGGAGGACGATGCCGGAGACATTGCTGCAGGCCCTCTTCATGGCTATAACATACCGGAAGGGAGTCTTGTGACAGATCATACCGACAATGATGAAGAGGAAGTTCATGACATTCAGGTTTATATCGAACCCCTTCGAATAGAAGTGATCAAAGAGGAACCAGAGACCCATAAGGCATATGATGACCTGAATAACGAGGCTGTTATTTAACAAATCAGATATATTCTTATCGGGAAGCTTGAGCGAATCGGCTTCTTCAGCCACGCTCATGGGTTTAACAGCCTTGTGTTCTTCATCGACCATGTCATCCAAACTGACTACATGCTGTTCCGAAGGCCTCATCATGATCATCAACGCGGGCAGTACGATAAGAAGGCCCAGGCTGCATGCGATGTTCATCGGGCTGAGAAGCGTCAGAGTGGTGGGAATCGTCTCCGAAAGGACTTTCGCTTTTATAAGAAAGTTGTCCGGCGTATTGAGAACCAGCGGTATAGACCCTGAAAGGCCGCCATGCCAGGGGAGAAAGGCCGTATAAACACATGCCGCGAGGAGCCGGTAGTCGACGCCCTTAACTCTCCTTGACAGCTCACGGCCCAGAACTGCCGTCAATACGATCCATCCCCAACTGATCAAGGAAAAGACACAACCCATAAAGGTGACCACGCCGTAAACGGCAACCGGAGTCTTTACCTTTGTAGAAAGCCAGTCGAGAAATTTCTCGGCCGGCGGCGAGATGGCAATCGCGTATCCCGTAACGAGAATCAGGACCATCTGCATGGCAAACGCCAGCAGGATCCAGAAACCTTTATACCAAGCCTGAACGATTCCGAAGGGCTTCGCATCAACAAACATAAAAGCCATGATTGCCGCAAGGAAGGTCAGCAATATAGCGAATATGAATGAGTCCGGAAGCAATCTTCTGAACTTATCCGCGAAAAATTTACCTATTGTAGCTAACATTTTCACCTCCTCATCCAATAAAAAATCAACTGCATGATAAAAATTAATGTAACGTGAATAAAACAAAAATCGGGCTCACCAGAGCCCGTCAAAATTAATGGTAACGACTCCACCTCCTTTCCTTTTTGCTGACGCAGGATTCCTCCGTCACAGGTTCTAAGTTATACGAGTATAATCTAAGATATCCATTGACCTGAAATGACTTTTTGATGTGAATTCTGAGAGATCCCCGAGAGTATAGTTTTCTCGGTGATGAAATGGCGATTGGTGGTGTCGTCGAAATTACGGCGGCCTTCAAATATGGGAATCGCATGTCAGAAATGCTCGTAACACAACCCATTTCGACATATTCCTTCCTGGTACAACGTGCCTGGCTTTCTGGGAAGTTCAGAATTTCCCAAGTCTCCAGTCAAGATCCCGCCCTCAACGGTAGTACGACAGTTCGCGTATAAAACGCTGTCCCGTCAATATAATGGCCCCCCTGCCTTCGGCTTTTTTAACTACCGATGTATCTGTTTGCTTGACTACATACCAAAATCAAGGGGTTATAGTCAAGAACAAAGCGTGACAAACATAAATTGACGGAGTATGTTTCATGTGATAAGCAGCACATGCTTTAAAGGAAATCTCCACTTGGGGGAATGCGATGATATTAGGAATTGATGTCGGCGGTACCCATACGGACGCGGTCCTCATCGACGGCATGAAGGTTAAGAGAACCGCCAAGGTCATTACCAATCACGAAAATCTCATAAGCTCATTTCAGAACATAACCGACGAGATTCTCCGCGATGAAAATATCGACAGGCTCGAACGGATCGTCCTGAGCACCACCATGTCGACGAACGCCATTGTCCAGGGCAAGGTGGACACGGTGGGCTTGATCCTCGCGAACGGCCCCGGATTGGCGCCGTCGTACCTCAAAATAAACGAGTTCACCCATTTTGTATCGGGCTACGTCAATCACCGGGGAATCAAGATCGCCGAGACGGACCAGTCCCAGGTCGCCTCGATCCGCGACCTCTTCAGAGAGGACGGCATCCGCCACGTCGGCATCGTGGGTAAGTTCTCAACCCGGAATCCCGAGCTTGAAACAGAGATCGCCGACATGATCGATGGTGACTTTATTCACCTCTCCTTCGGTCATCGCATGTCGGGCAACCTTAATTATCCCCGCCGCATCGCCACAACCTATCTCAATGCAGCTATCTGGACCACCTATAACCTTTTCGTTACCGACGTCATCACATTCATCCAGTCCATCAAGGCGGATGTGCCGACGTACATACTCAAGGCGGACGGCGGCACATCGGAAATCAGCCAGTCGGCGAAATATCCCGTGGGAACCATTCTGTCCGGCCCTGCCGCAAGCATCATGGGCATCATGAGCCTTACGGACGGTGCGGAAGACGCCATCGCCCTCGATATCGGGGGGACCACCACAGACATCGCGCTCTTTGCCGACGGCGTTCCTCTTCTCGAACCATTCGGCGTCACTATCGAAGGGCACAAGACACTGACGAGGGGACTCCGGTCACGGTCGATCGGTGTCGGAGGCGACAGCAGAGTGCAGTACGAAAACAAGACGCTTTTGATAGGGCCCGAACGGGTCGGCCCTGCCGCGGCATTCGGCGGCCCCCATCC
>JAFGWZ010000167.1 GCA_016936905.1 Deltaproteobacteria bacterium
ATTCAGTGACGGCCAGTTCTGAATATTCGTTGTGATCCGACATGTCGGTAACCACAAAGCGGCCATGACCATCACCACCGCTTTCGAGAAGGTCGGGGATGGAACACTTGGCCTCGGTTCCCACAACAAGGCTGACACCGGTGAGTTCCGCCAGGTCCTCCGGCGCCGTCTGGGCATAGCACCCCGTCACGATGATTGAAGCGGCGGGGTTGAGCCGATTGGCCCTTCTGATAAGTTGTCGTGATTGATAGTCCGTTTTAGCCGTTACGGTACAGGTATTGATGATATACGCGTCGGCGGCGGAGGTAAACGGCACGATAGCGAATCCCCGCCGGGAGAGTTCTTCGGCAATACCGGCGGTTTCGTACTGGTTGACCTTGCAGCCCAGTGTGGTGAGGGCGACTTTAGTCATGGCGCAGTCCTCGTTCTATCCATCCCCCGCCGATCAGGATATCTCCTTCGTAAAAGACGGCGGCTTGGCCCGGTGCGACTGCTTTCTGCGGGGTATCGAATGAAACGGTGACGGTACCGTCGCCGGCAATCAGAACATCCGATTCTACGCCGCGATGACGGTACCTGATAAAGGTGCGGGTTCTGAGGCAGCCGCTTTCAGGATAGTCGGGGGAAATCCACAGGGCCTGCCGTGCCACGAGACCTGAGAAATACTGATCTTCTTCCCGGCCGACGATGACCTGGTTCGCTTCTTTTCTGATTTCTACCACATAATAGGGGCGTTCGGAAGCGATATTAAGCCCCCGGCGCTGCCCGACAGTGAGGGAGTGGATACCACGGTGCTTTCCCACAATTTTACCATCGGTGGTTACGATGTCTCCCTGAGGAAAATCATGTTTTCCTTCAATAAACCGCTTGTAATCATCGTCGGGTATGAAGCAGATTTCCTGGCTCTCCCTCTCCGCCGTCTCGCTCAGGCGGATTTCGGCTCCGATTTTTTTCACGTCCGTTTTCGAAAGATCTCCCAGAGGAAGAAGGAGTCTTGCCAGTTCGGCCTGTCCCAGCATAAAGAGAAAATAGGTCTGGTCTTTCGTTCGGTCCTTACCACTGCGGAGGCGGAGGCTGTTGCCGCCGCCCGGATCGTCGATGCGGGCGTAATGGCCTGTTGCTATATATTCAAGTCCCCGATTTTCCGCCTCATCGAGAAGACATGCGAACTTGATTTTCTTATTGCATACAACACAGGGGTTGGGTGTCCTCGCCAGGCAATATTCGTCAAAAAAATACTGGACGATCTCTTTTCTGAACCTGGTGCTGATGTCAAGCCGGTGGAGCGGTATGGAAAGCGTTTCGGCAACACGGGCCGCGGCGTCTTCACCCCTGGAAGGAAAGCCGTTGTCGATATACAGCCCCTCCACGCGGTACCCGCGCCTCTGGAGAAGATATGCCGCGACGGCGCTGTCAATACCGCCGCTGATGCCGATGAGAACCGATTTGTCTGACATTTTGTTGTATAAATACCTTTTTATGGTGTCAGGATCAGGGCATATGAATGTTTGAAGGTTGTCATCCCGGGGTCTTCGATTGCCCCGCCTGCCGTGATTCGTGTGTTGACAATAAAAATGCAGTTATCTTTGCGTGATCCCTGTGCCTTCGTATAGATTATTGAAAAAACTTGCTTTTACTTCCTTTTAGGCGTTTTGTCAACACCTAAGGCTGTTGAAAAACGCCCGTCTGCGGCGTTCCCCTCGTTCGTCTTCTGTTATCGATGTCCTGCCGCTTCGGAAGTGTTCCTCCGGTGGATGAGAAATGTGATCAAATCGTAAAAAATCTGATTATTGTGTCATTTCGAATCCCGATTTATCGGGATGAGAAGTCTTGAAGATTCCTCACGCGCCTGCGGCGGTTCGGAATGACAGACGGAAATTCGAAATGACTTGAAAGGCTTTTTCGACTTCTTGCGAGACCATCAAACGTCGTTTTAATGCTCGACAGCCGGTCCAATCTTCATTACAATGCATCCCGTGGTGTGCTTCAAAGACCAGTTACCGGGGGGTGACCCATGAGATATGCGCCCATTGACAGTTCTCTGTTCATCGAGAACCGCGGAAAGTTTTTATCACGATTGAAACCGAAATCCATCGCCGTCTTCCTGTCGAATGATGTCATGCCCACCAGCGCGGACGGGGTCCGTTCATTCATCCAGGATGCCGACTTTTTCTATATGACGGGAATCGACCAGGAAGAGAGCATACTGATCCTCTGTCCGGACACCCGGGAAGAACGGCACCGGGAAATCCTCTTCATTCGGCAGACCGACGAAAAGACGGTAACCTGGGAGGGTCATAAATTAACCATGGAAGAAGCCCGGACTCTCTCGGGGATACGGACTGTTTACTGGACGAGTGAATTCAATCGAATACTCAGAGGGCTTGCCATCGAGTCCGAGCATATTTATTTGAACAGGAACGAACACTCCAGGGCGGAAACACCGGTTGAGACAAGAAGCGACCGGTTCATGAAACGGTGCATGATGGAGTACCCTCTGCACCGGTATGAACGAGCCGCTCCGATCATGCATGGGCTCCGGGCGGTCAAATCGGATATCGAGGTCGAACTGATCCAAACGGCCATCGGCATCAGCGATAAGGCGTTTCGCCGCGCTCTCCTATATATTGCACCGGGAGTATGGGAATACGAGATTGAAGCCGAGCTTAATCATGAGTTTCTCATGAACCGCTCCCGGGGGCCGGCGTACGAAACGATCATTGCGTCGGGGGCAAATGCCTGCGTGCTCCATTACGTGAAAAACGATGATCAGTGCAGGGACGGAGATCTCGTGCTGATGGATTTCGGCGCCGAATACGCCAATTATGTCTCGGATGTTACCCGGACCGTCCCGGTGAACGGCCGCTTTTCGCAACGGCAGCGGGAGGTCTATGACTCCGTGTTACGGATTCAACGGGAGGCCATGCAGTTGCTGCGGCCGGGGATGTTATTCCGCGACTATAACAGGGAAGTGGGATCCATAGTGGAGCGGGAACTCATCGGTTTGGGGCTTATCAATTCCGACGAAATCCTTGAACAGAACCCTGATAATCCCATGTACCGTAAGTATTACATGCACGGCACGTCTCATCTCATCGGGCTGAATGTCCACGATGTCGGTGACGGGATTCATCACGCGATGAAAAAGGGAATGGTAGTATCCTGTGAACCGGGTATCTATATCAAAGAAGAAGGGATGGGCATCCGGCTCGAAAATGATATCTTCATTACCGACAACGGCCCCGTTGATCTCACCGTTTCCATTCCCATCGATGCGGATGAAATAGAGGAACTGATGAGCCGCCCCACCGGCCGATGAACGTCATCATGGAATGACGGGGCGGGGATGGCCGTCGGCGGAGGAGAAGATGAAAAAGATCGTCATCGGTGCCGGAGCGGGATACGCAGGAGATAGGATCGAACCGGCGGAGGAGCTTGCCCGGAGCGGACGGATCGACTATATCATATTTGAGTGTCTTGCCGAGCGGACGATAGCCCTGGCGCAGCAGCGACGATTGAAAGATCCCCGGGCAGGGTATGACGACCGCCTTGCCGAGCGGATGACGAGGATCCTGCCGTATTGTCATGCCCACGGTGTGAAGCTCATTACGAATATGGGGGCGGCGCACCCGATGGCAGCTCTCGATGTTACCATCGAGATCGCCCGGCGGCATGGCCTGGCAGGGATGAAGATTGCCGCCGTGACCGGTGACGATGTGGCCGAGCGCGTAACCGATCTGGATCTCATCGTCGAGGAAACACGGAAACCGGTCAGCGAATCCTTCCCGAGGTTTGTTTCCGCCAATGCCTATCTGGGTGCCGAGTCCGTCGTGCCGGCGCTGGAGTTCGGTGCCGATGTGATTATTACGGGGCGGGTTGCCGACCCGTCGCTGTTCCTGGCTCCCATGATGCATGAGTTCGGGTGGCAGCCCGATTCCTGGGAAGTGCTGGGAAGGGGAACCGTTGTGGGACATCTCCTCGAATGCGCCGGCCAGGTGACAGGGGGATATTTTGCCGATCCGGGGAAGAAGAACGTTTCCGGTCTCGGGAGGCTTGGATTTCCCCTGGCGGAGGTGACGGCCGACGGCGACGCCGTTATTACAAAGCTCGACGGTACCGGCGGCACCGTCAATCTCGCCACGTGCGGGGAGCAGCTTCTCTATGAACTGGGAGACCCGTCATCGTACTTGACCCCCGATGTGACCGCCGATTTCACGGGAGTCACCCTGGGACAGGAAGGCCCCGACCGCGTGACGATCAC
>JAFGWZ010000168.1 GCA_016936905.1 Deltaproteobacteria bacterium
AGCATCGTGAAGCACATCGTGGAGGTCCACGGGGGAACTGTGTGGGTGGAAAGTGAGTTCGGGAAGGGGACGACGGTGAGGTTTACGATACCCCTGAAATCGAATAACGGATAACGGGAAATGGGAAACAGGAGAGGGGAGTTGGAATGAAATCGGTACACCGGAGGAAAGAATGACACCGATGAATGCGAATGTCAGGCAATCATACGCGCGCATTATGGCTGTCGCTTTTGTCGTGCTCTTCACGGTTGTGACGGCAGTGTGCGGGACTGCTCCGGAAGCGGCGAATGCGGCACAAAGCAACAGATCGCCCATCTCCTCGGCCTCAGAGATCGACTATCCCCCCTTCTGCATTGTCGACGAGTATGGCCGGGCGAACGGATTTTCGGTGGAACTGCTGCGCGCGGCCCTTGCAGCCATGGGGCGTGATGTCACCTTCCGCACGGGACTGTGGGCGGAGGTACGGGGATGGCTGGAGCGGGGAGACGTTGACGCCTTGCCGCTGGTGGGGCGCACGCCGGAGAGGGAAGCCCACTTTGATTTCACCTTTCCCTACATGTCCCTTCACGGCGCCATCGTTGTTCGAAAGGATGAACAAAATATCCGGGATCTCAAAGACCTGAGGGGCAAGTCCGTCGCCGTCATGCAGGGAGACAACGCCGAGGAGTTCATGCGGCGGGAAGATCGAGGGATCGAAATTCACTCGACGGCCACCTTCGAGCAGGCCCTGAGGGAACTCTCCGAGGGCCGCTACGACGCCGTCGTCATCCAGCGTCTCGTGGCGATCCGCCTCATCAAGGAGAACAACTTTGAGAACCTGCTGATCGTCGACCGGCCTGTCGAAGGGTTCAGACAGGATTTCTGCTTCGCCGTCAGGGAAGGCGACCGGGATACACTTGCCCTTCTCAACGAAGGACTCGCCCTCGTAATGGCGGATGGGACCTACCGCCATCTGCACGCCAAGTGGTTTGCCGCACTGGAACTGCCTTCAGATCGGCCCATTATCATCGGCGGTGACCGCAACTACCCCCCCTATGAGTACCTGGACGAAAACGGAAGGCCCGCGGGTTTCACTGTTGAAATCACACAGGCAATCGCCCGTAAGATGAACCTGAATATCCTGATTCGCCTCGGTCCCCGGCCTGAAATCGTCAAGGGAATGGAAGATGGAGAAATAGACGCGATTCAGGGCATGTTCTACTCTCCGGAACGGGACATGAAATTTGACTTTTCTCAGCCCTACCTGGTGAGTCATTATGTCGGAGTAACGCGGAGGGGAGAAGGCGATCCGCCGGCCCGGATTGAGGACTTGGAGGATAAGAGAATTGTCGTGCAGCAGGGCGACGTTGTCTACGACTATCTTGTCGAAAAGGGACTGGGCGACCAGGTTGCTCTTGTCGATACGCAGGAAGACGTCCTCCGGGAACTGTCTGAAGGTATGCACGACTGCGGCATCGCTGTCAGGATCAGTTCCCTCTACCTGATGGAGAAAAACGGATGGACCAATCTTGTGCTGGGCCGGGCACCGTTTTTATCAATGGAATACTGCTATGCCGTGCCGGACAACCGCGGGGCGCTCCTGGCCCAGTTCACCGAAGGGCTGAAGGTACTGGAAAAGAGCGGCGAATACCGCCGCATCCATGAGAAATGGCTGGGCGTGTACCGAGAGCCGGTGTCGTTTGCCGATTTCCTGCGTTATTTCGCCACGTTCATCATCCTCTTTCTCCTGATCCTTGTGGTGGCTGTCCTGTGGGTCTGGACACTGCGCAGGCAGGTGGCCATAAGGACGAAGGAACTGTCTGAGAGCGAGGAGCGGTTCCGCATCATTTTTATGACCGCAAGGGACGCGATTATAATGATGGACGGCGGCGGGACCGTTGCCTTCTGGAATCCCTCTGCGGAGAGGATATTTGGATATGCCGCCGGGGAAATTATTGGCAAGGACGTTCATGAAACTCTCGCCGTGGAAAAATATCGTAAGGCGTACGAACGGGGGCTAAAGGAGTTCAGAAAAACGGGTCGGGGTATGGCTATCGGGAATACCCTTGAGTTGGAAAGTATCAGAAAAGATGGGAGCATTTTCCCCATAGAGCTTTCATTGTCGGCATTTCGAATCGGAGGAGAGTGGTGGGCAGTCGGAATTGCCCGGGACATCACCGAGCGCAAGCATGCAGAGAAGGTGATGAGGGAAAGCGAGGAGCTTCATCGGACCATGATCGCCAGTTCACCGGTGGCCCTTTACATGCTCGATATGGGAGGAAAAGTCCTCACGTGGAATGAATCTGCTGAGAGGATCTTCGGCTGGAAGGAGAAAGATGTTATCGGCAGACCTCTGCCTATTGTGCCGGAGGATATGGAGGAGGAATTCGAAGAACTGCGGCGGCAGGTCATGATCGGAGAAGGATTCTCACGCAGGGAATTGATACGCCGGAGAAAGGATGGAAGTTCCGTTTTCGTCAGCCTTTCTTATTCACCGGTTTGCAATGAAAAAGGAATAAAGATCAGTATCATGGGCGCGGCGGAAGACATTACCGACCGCAAACGGGCGGAGGCGAAGATCAAAGAGTATTCGGAGAACCTGGAGCGAATGGTGGAGGAACGGACGGGGGAGCTGGGCCGCGCCCTGGAAGAAATGGAAGAAGACCGGGATAAGATCGACAGCATTGTGAAGTCCATCGCCGATTGCCTCATCGTAACAGACAATCACAATCGCGTCGTCATGATGAACCCGGCGGCGGAGGCGCTTCTGAAGGGCAGTTTTGAAGACGCGGTGGATCGTCCCATCGAGGAGGCGATTGCCGATGAGATCCTCCGGGACCATTTGAAAGAGGTGCTGGACCGGCAGAAGAAGGAAGACAGTTTCGATTTCGAATTCCCCGGGGAGAACGGCGGCCGTTCCCGTATCATGCGCGCCCGGACCGCGGTGATTCCCGACAGGAAAGGCGGGACGGCCGGCGTAGTGACCATTATGACCGACGTCACCCACGAGCGAGAGGTGGACCGGATGAAGACGGAATTTGTTTCAACGGCGGCCCACGAACTGAAGACCCCCCTGACGTCGATTCTCGGTTTTTCCGAACTGCTGGTAACCCGGGACGACCTGGCCGAAGATGAGAAGAAGAGATATCTCAGATACATCAATGAGAAATCGAGGCATCTGGACGCCATCATCAGCGATATCCTTGACGTATCCCGGATCGAATCGGGGGAGGGGATTATGGTGGGGAAGGAGTTCCTGGACCTGGCGGGCCTTGTCATGGAAGCGGTGGACCGTTTCAGGAGAGGCCATCCGGGACGCCGTTTCGACGCGGAGTTATCGGGAGATGCCGTTATCGTAACCGGCGACCGGGAGCGGCTGATGCAGGCGGTGGAGAACCTGCTTGGCAACGCGGTGAAGTTTTCCCCTGAGGACAGGGATATATCCATAACCGGCGAGATGCACGGCGGAAATTATGTGGTATCGATACGTGACGAAGGGATCGGGATGACGGCGGAGCAGGTGGAGCATATCTTTGGCAAGTTTTACCGGGCGGACAGTTCCACAACAGCGAAAGAGGGGACCGGCCTGGGGATGAGCATCGTGAAGCATATCGTGGAGGCCCACGGGGGAACTGTCTCGGTGGAGAGCGAGCCCGGGAAGGGCACAACGGTGAGATTTACGATACCCATGAAACCGGATAACGGATAACGGGAAATGGCAATCGGAAAACGGGAAATGGCAATTGGGAATTGGGAAATGGTAAAACGAAAACCGGAAACCGGATAACGGGTATTGGCAATTGGGAATTGGGAAAGCGGATAACGGGAAATGGCAGTTGGGAATCGGGAAATGGAAAATGGAAAATCGGAGATCGGATAACGGGAATTAGAAAAGGTGAAACAGGGATGTCCGTACGACCTTATGATGTAATAAACGGTCAGCGCACGGGTTTAAAATTACTGTTTCCTATTTTCCAATTTCTGTTTTACAATACCTTCTTTGTATTATCCGATTTGCGAATTACGTTTTACGATTTCCTCTTTATGAATTTTCAAAGAAAGGATGACGCGGATGAAAAAGATACTTATCGTGGATGATCAGCCTGAGGTGCGGGAACTGGTGGCCGTTACTCTCCGCGCGGGGACATATCAAATCCTGGAAGCTGAGAGCGGAGAGCGGTCGCTTGAAGTCGCGAAGGAACATAAACCGGACATTATCCTCATGGACGTCATGATGGCCGGGAAGATCGACGGGTTCGAGGCGACCCGCCGCCTGAAGAGCGACCCGGAGACGAAGGACTGCACGATCATCATGCTCACGGCGAAGGGGCAGGCCGCCGACCGTGAGACGGGGTTTGAAGCGGGGGCCGATGATTATTTCGTCAAACCCTTCAGCCCGCTGGAACTTCTCAGGAAGATAGAAGAAGTCCTTGAGAAATGATTCCGCGATGTATTTGAAAGTACTTCACTATGGCCGCTCCGTGAATGTCGGTCCGGTGCATCGTTCCAACATGCTTTACATTGATACGCAATTATACTATATATACCTGCAATATCGCGGAAGCGGTGGATCGACCATCACTCCCCGGTAAACGATGAAATAGTCCTCCCGCCGTGACGAGGAAAGTAGAGGTGTGATTGTCCGATAAGGTTATCAGAATCGCGGCAACAGGTTTCGGGGTCGGCTTTTCGCGGCATGCGCCGGGGACGCTGGGTACGCTGGTGGGGGTACCGGTATATCTCATCTTTTCATCTTTTCCCTGGTTTATGTATCTTCTCTCGATACTGGCCGTTTCCTTCCTCGCCGTGTACGTGGCGCAGGAAGCGGAAAAGCTCTTCGGGGAAAAGGACGCGGCGCAGATCGTCATCGACGAGATAGCGGGATTTCAATTTACCATGTTTCTCGTCACCCCGACGGTTGTTCATATCGCGGCGGGATTCGTCCTCTTCAGGGTGTTTGATATTGTCAAACCCTTTCCGATCCGTCTCTGCGAGCGGCGCCTCCGGGGCGGGTATGGTGTCGTCGGGGATGATGTCGTCGCCGGGATATACAGTAATATAGCTCTTCTCGTACTCATAACCTGTGCGGGCATCTGAGGAGTAACGCGGCGTGAAGGTGGGAATACTGACAATCGGTGACGAGCTGACCCGCGGGATGATTCAGGATACGAATTCATCTTACATTTCCAGGGAAGTGACGTCGGAACGATGGCAGGTGACGGCGATGATGGCCGTCGGTGATGATGAGAATGCCATCGGGGATGCCCTGAAACATATCATGGAGAGGTCCCATGCCGTCATAGTGACGGGAGGCCTTGGCCCCACTGCCGACGACACAACAGCGGCATCGATCGCCCGGGCGTTCGGGCTCGGACTTTATACCGATGAATCGGTACTCCGCCGGATCAAGGAACGGTTTGAAAGATTCCGCTTTGCGTGGACGGACAACAACGCAAAGCAGGCCATGTTTCCCCATGGCGCCGTGCCGATTGAAAATCCTGTCGGCACTGCCTGGGGCTTTTATCTGAAAGAAGATGGGAAGATCATCTTCGTTCTTCCCGGCGTCCCGTCGGAGGTGAGGCGGATGCTTCCTGAAGGGGTGCTTCCCCTCCTCAGGGCTCAGTTCCCTGAAGCGGTTCGATACAGCGCGAAACGGACGATCAAGCTTTTCGGGATCTCCGAATCGAAGGTGGATGAAACCATCGCAGGGGCGGGTATAACTTTCCCCGGCATAGCCATCGGCTTCTACCCCCGATTCCCGGAGAATCATCTGGTAATAACCTCTCTGGGAGACGACGCGGCTGAGGTGGAGAAAAACCTGGATCGGGCCGTCGCCGGTGCGACCGAACGGCTGAAAAAATATGTCTTCGGGTTCGATGACGAAACCCTGGAGGGAATCGTCGCAGCTCTTCTGACGGAAAAAGGGATGACCCTCGCCGTTGCCGAGTCGTGCACCGGGGGGCTCATCACCGA
>JAFGWZ010000169.1 GCA_016936905.1 Deltaproteobacteria bacterium
CGACGAAGGAAAAGCTGGGCGAGAAACCGGGACAGATGGTTCCGGGTGAGTGGGGTGAAAAGGCTGTATTGCCCGATCCCTGGGGACCGGAACTCTTCAAAGCAAAATATGCGAAATAACAACATGAAGGGGAAAGGGGAGCATATCCCCCTTTCCCCTCTTTTGTGAGAAAGGAATTTGTGATGTGCCGTTCGGTCTTCTTGTAAATGCAATGGCGCCGTCACGCATACAATATATAATTAATTATAAGGAGGTAAGATAATGGCAGTAGATGTGGTAGCCCCTATGCCTGGAACGATTGCTGAAATATTGGTTGAGGTCGGTGACGAAGTCAAAGCCGATGAAGAAATCATCATCCTCGAAGCGATGAAAATGGAAAATCCCATTGTTGCCCCTTCCGATGGTGTAGTGAAGGAAATCAAAGTGGAAGAAGAAGATAAAGTCGACACGAATCAGGTATTGGTCGTTCTCGAGTAATAATCTTCATCTTAACGAAGCGCATGCCGAATCAATCGTTAAACGGCTGATTCGGCATTTTTTTGTTCAATGCATATGATAAAAAGTGCTTTTATGATAATGAAGACACTAATAAACATGGGAGAAAAGTACGGTGTGTCCATTACCGGCGAACGTAATCCTTCACGAAGTCGTCCTTCGAGACGGAATCCAGACTGAAACGAGAATTCTGTCAACCGAGGAGAAGCTGAACCTCATGGAGCGGCTTGTAGAGAGCGGTGTGCGCCGCATCGAAGTTTCTTCATTCGTCAGTCCCCGGCTCGTCCCGCAGATGGCGGATGCAGAAAAACTGTGGATGGAGATGAAACGACATGAAAATGTCCTGTACTCGGCACTGATACTGGGACGACGCAGCCTGGAGCGGGCAATGGAATGCGCGGTTCCCCATGTGGGAATATTCGTATCTGCCAGTGAAACACACAGCAGGAAAAATTCGAATCGAACGGTTGCCGAAGCGCAGAAGGAAGCCCTTGATTTGATCGGGAAGGCGAAAACCGCCGGTATGGAGGTACGGGCGGGAGTCATGAATGCCTTCGGGTGCGCTTATGAAGGAGCAGTTCCCATTGAAGGGGTAATGGATCTCATAGAGGATTACATGAAAATAGAGCCGGATGAACTCTGCCTCGCCGACACGTCGGGCATGGCGAATCCCCGTCAGATGAAGGAGGTCCTGACCAGGGTAAAGGAGGCAGCAGGGGAAACGCCGATCTCGCTTCATCTCCACAACACGCGAGGATTAGGCCTTGCCAATGTCTGGGAGGCCCTTCAGCAGGGAGTATGCATATTTGACACATCCCTGGGAGGGCTGGGTGGCTGTCCGTTCATTCCGGGGGCACGGGGAAATATTGCGACGGAGGACACTGCCCATATGCTCCACGAAATAGGGATACAGACAGGCATCGACATGAATCGCCTCGTCGGGACAAGCAGGGATTTTGAAAAAGTGTTGGAAAAAGATTTTCCGGCGGCCGTGTTACATCTGCCGAATGCCGGGAGTTGTGATACTCAATAAATTTTGCGGCCAAGGTAGATCTGCCGCAGGTAATAATTCATGTAGTCTTTGAAGAGATTGTGAGGTATGCTTTTTCTGAGAACATCGATGCCTCTGGCGGTGAGATCTTCGGCGGTGAGATGGCATGATGTGTATCCCGTTATGATGATATGCCCTCCCGTGGTGAGCTTCAAAATCGCGTTTTCAAAGATACGCAGCGCCTTATCACGATCCACTACCTGACGGTTCAATAGCCCGCTGAATATGATGAGATCAAAATGCATGTCCTGCGGTAATATGCCGTCGATGTTTTCGCAATCCCCAAGGTAAATATCAGGTATATTTTCTTCTTCAGCGGCGTCGATATTGGCGGGATTATTGTCGATACCGTAACATTTAAACCTGGGTACCCGATTCTTCACGGTATCGTTCAGATTGCCATTCGTTCCGGATTTCTGTTGTCGTTCGCCCTCCTCGAAAAAGAATCGTTCGTTAATGTCCTCAATAAGGTTACCCGCTCCGCATCCCATATCGAGCAATCGCAGGACGCCACCGTCGGAGTCATCGGTTCGGAGGCGGTCCTCCATTTCCGAACAAAAGTCTATCCCTCCCATCGTTTCTATAATTGCGGGATAAATATATTCTTTGTAGAGTGCGTATTCCGATGTATCATCAAACCGGTCCCAGTCGACAGGCCGCGCCCTGTTTCTTTCAGGCACGATCATCTCCACTTCATGGGCGTCTCTTGAAGCGATATAATCAACGAGCGCCGATTCTTCGGAGGCGGTAACGGGATGACCTTCGATAACAGGCCAGAAGCCTGCAATATCATCGATAGAGAGTGAATCGACGAGGCATGCTATATTTCTCATGACACCCTCCCGGGCATCATCGTCGTAAATAGAGCCCTGAATAAAATTACAGCCGCCGAAGGCAATCACGTTGAACCACTGGCCGGAGACGGTCTCGGTGGGACGTCTGCGGATTTTTTCAGCAAGGCGATGAAAATCTGAATCGGTCATGCGCGTCATGATTTGTGACCTTTGAACTGGACAGCGAGCGAATAAAAAATAAACATTATTCTTATCAGTCGGAGATTCTCCGCACCTTTTTGCGGGGAGCTTCAATATAAAAGGGGGGCTTGTGTTCTGCCCCCCTCCATTCCCTGTCGTTATTACCTGATGTCTAAACCGGTCAATGACGGGTTCTTACTTGATGGGCCACTCGCCCCGCTCTTTGAGCACATCCCGGTACACTTCGAGAGCTTCATTGACCGCGGGCATGCCTGCGTAGGTTGCTACCTGGAAGAAAATTTCAGCGAGCTTCCGGGGATCGCATCCCACGTTGAGCGCCGCGTTGACGTGGAGTTTTAACTCCCCCGTCGCCCTTGTCGCCGCCAGCATGGCGCAGGCGACCATCTGCCGTTCGGGCAGTGTCAGTACCGTCCGGGAATAGAGATTCCCCGTAATGAATTTCGAGAATTCATTTGCCAGGTCTCTATCGAATTCTCTCCACATCAGGTAGGGGGGGTCCATCTTGATTCCCTTCCCGAATAATTTCGTTGCCGTTTCCTGCGTTCTCTTTCTTATCGCTTCGTCACCCAACTGTATGCCCTCCTTGTGATAGAGTTCTGTTCTCAACGCACTCCCCGTGCAATTTCGGGGAATTTAGCCGGATACAAAAAGGATTGTCAAGCACTAAATGGCCGGACTTCCTTATTTCACGATAAATATATCCTTGTCCCTGTCCTGGAAATACACGTGGCCGAAGGGACGTTTTTCCGTCGACTCGAAAATCTCTTCTCCTTTTCTGCGGCAGGTGGGACAGCTCTGCCGGGGGACGATCACGGCGAAAATTCTATCCATGAAATTCGCCCTCGAGTCGATGGTCACCAGACCGCCGCAGTCGTCGCAGAGACGGACCGTCTCACGCTGTTCCTCATTGATCCCGTCTGTGTCGTAATAAATATTTTTATTGCGGCTCACAAATTCCTGATCTCTGCTCAGTCTGGCTTTCTGGTCATTCCGGTTCTTCCACAGGTTGTGGATCAGCTCTACTTCCCGTTCAATATACGTGGAGATGTCTGCCGACTGTCTGATTGCCTCGACATTGTAATCCGGTTCGGTTACATAACTGTAATCGATTCCCGCCATGGCCAGGATGATGCCGACATTGATGTAGGGAAGGGCGGTTTCCACGGAATATCCCCCTTCGAGAACGGCGATGTCGGGATTCAGCCGGTCATTCAGGATGGCGTATCCCTGCGCGGAAAACCGCATGTCCGTGATCGGGTCGGTATAATGATTGTCCTGTCCCGCCGAGTTGACGACGAGATCGGGTTTAAAGTCATCGAGTATGGGAAGAATCAGATTGTCGAGGACATACAGGAACCCCTCCTCGGATGTTCTCGGTGGAAGGGGGATATTGATCGTAGCGCCGAGGGCGTTCGGGCCTCCGAATTCATCGGGGAAACCGGATCCTGGATAGAGGGTTCTGCCGTCCTGGTGGATCGAAATGTACAGTGTATCGGGATCGTGCCAGTAGATTTCCTGTGTCCCGTCGCCGTGATGGCAGTCCGTGTCGATGATGGCGACCCGTTTGTGCCCGTAGTGTTTCCGGATGTATTCGACCATGATTGCTTCAATGTTCACGTTGCAGAATCCCCTGTTGCCGTGAACAACCGTCATGGCGTGGTGGCCGGGAGGGCGGACCAGTGCGAAGGCGTTGTCGACCTCGCCGTCGAGGACCTTCTTCCCCGCCGTGATGGCTCCGCCGGCGGAAATAAGATGCGATTCCGTCGTCACGCTCTTCACGTCGGGGACACAGATATGGATTCTATTTATATCTTCCTCGGTGGCCATACCGGGTTTGTATTCGATGATATTCTCAAAATCGAGGAGCCCTTCCTCGAACACCTGATCCTGTGTGTACAGGAGCCGCTCTTCCCGTTCGGGGTGAGTCGGCGATATCGCCCAGTCGAAGGCAGGGAAAAAGATGAGGCCGGTCTTTCGATGCTTCCTTGTCATTGGATCGCCTCCTTCCCGAATCCCGCTATCAACCCCGGTTTGATCTGGGCCTTCAACCGGATATTCTTACCTGTGGTATAGTAGCCGCGAACCATATTGAATACCTGATCCTCGATGATTTCCATTTCAATATCCTGTTCCTGGGCGCCCATCTTGATGGCCCGCTCCTTCAGTTTCTCCCGGCAGATAAAGAGCCCGTCCTCCCTTGAGAATTTGGATATGATATCCTGCTTGATGCCTTCTTCGACGATAGTGAGAAGTTTCTTTTCCGTGTCGGCGAGAATGGTGATTTCAGCCGTCGTCCGGGCCAGGGCCGCGCCGATCGCGTTGGCGACCTCGGCGTGCTTCGGAATGACCGGCGCGCACTGCAGGAGTTCTCCGAGGCGCTGCGCCATCGGTTCCGCCGGCCCTCCGACCACGTAAAGCACGCGGGGGACGATCTTTTTCCCTTCGAGGATTTCGTGAATCGTGTAG
>JAFGWZ010000170.1 GCA_016936905.1 Deltaproteobacteria bacterium
ACGGCTGTTGTTTCCGAACCTGTGCCGGCGGGTGTCGGTATTACGATCAGCGGTTTCAGGGCCCGCTTCAGCCGGCCTGCCCCACTGAACTTAGCAAGGTCATCGGTATTTTCAGACACCACGATATTGATCCCCTTTGCCGTATCGATCACCGACCCTCCGCCGAGGGCGATGAGGGAGTCACAGCCCCGCTCGCGGTAAACGCCGGCGAGGGAACTGATGATTCTTATATCAGAATCCTGGGGGATGTCATCGGCGATGCCCCCGATGTCAACCCCGTCACGTATGGAATCGGTGACGATATCAAGCAGGCCGGCTGAGGTTACACCCTGGTCGGTCACAATAAAGGGTTTCGACGCCCCCGGTTTTCTCAACTCGCCTGGAATCTCCTCAAGGCCATGGTGACCGGAGACCACCGTGACGGAGGCTGAAAATTCGTAATAGCCGGGTAGATACATGCTGTTTCTCCTCCTTATCTATCCATGGCCGGCGAACCTTCCCAGGCCTGCCGCGCTACCGTGAGATAATCGTCACGGCCAAACCGCGACAAACCATGTGAAACGGCTGTTTCGGCAATATCCTGGAGCATGTACTCCGGCACTCCCGCCTCTTCGAGCGTCCGGGGCATAACGCCATCCGCCGTTTCGTTGAGTTCGCGCACCAGGTCGATCATCATCGTCACGGCCACCGAGGCCCTCAGCGATGGGGTCGTCCTCCCGTACTCATAGAATCCGGCAACCGGAAGCAGAAGTTCGGCGATAAACGCTTCACCATTCACCGCCCGGTATGCCACGGTGTACGGCAGCATGATACCCATGGATATTCCCCGCGCGATGCCGAACATGGCGCTCACCGTCTCACCCAGTGCATGGGCCATGCCCCTGGTGTCGTCAGATATGATACATCCCGCCATACAGGCGGCATTTACAAGGGCGCATCTGCCTTCCCTGTCTGCGGGACGGGACACCACCGGCGCGAGATGTTTCATGACAAACCCTATGGCGGCGTAACCGTAGACATCGGCGATGGGATTTTTCGCGGCGGAAGTATATGCTTCGACCGCATGGGTCAGGGCGGTCATCGCCGAGTCAATCATTTGTCCGCTCTCCACCGCCGGCACCATCCGGGGATCGATCACCACGAGATCCGGCATCAGGAAAGGGGATGAAAACATCATATCCCTCACGCCGGCATAGCGCGATGTTTCATAGCCGGTTGCTCCGGCGGTCGGCACCAGGATGAAAGGACCGAGGGGGTTCATAATCCGGGCACCCCCTTCCAGTTGTCTTAGAGAGGCCCCCCCGTCATGTGAAATGGCAATATTCACTATCTTGGCAACATCGACGACGGGACCCGCACCGACCGCAACTATTGAATCATGATCACGGTGTCGATAGAGATTGACAAGTTCCCCGATCAACGAAGGATCGGGATCATCGGGGATGTCATCACAGACCCCCAGGGTCATTCCCGAATCCTTCAATGCCGATATCACTTTCTTTACATACCCGCGACGAGGACTGTTTTCACCGGCAATAATGAGCGGCCTCGTGGCATTGAGGGCATCCAGTTCCATCGGCAGATTTTCAAGGGCCCGTGTGCCTGAGTTTATCTTGGCGGAGCAGGAAAAACGATACTGATTCGGCAGATACATATGCCACCTCTTCTTTCAGTATCCGAGAACGGAACGGATATAGATACGAACCCGGCCGAGGTACTTCCGTCTGAACGGCCAGGCCGGATATCGTTTTATCGCCATGCGGGCGATGATCTTCGGGAGAAGATATACCTCAACAATGTCGATCACCCGCATCATGGCGCATGCCGCGGGAATGTCGCCGTCCACGATGATGCGGTTCCTGCATGCGGACAGGGCGTCACTCTCCTGAAACGTAAAGAGGAGTATCGCCGCCTCCAGGTTTTTTATCCTCATCGAGAGGTCGATCTCCCTTCCCTGCAGGTTCCAGCCGAGGTATTTGGCTTTCCCCTTCCTGTTTTTGCCTACAACCATGAACGGCCCCCGGGGTTCAACACCAAGACAGAAGGTGAACCCTTCCGGCAGGGCGTCAAACTCCGCTCTGACCGCCCGGTCCACACGGGCGGCGGACTGAATGGCCCGGCCGACAAACCACAGCATGACGGCGACGTATGCCCTCTTAAACGGCTTGTCTCCCGGTTTGACTTCTCTGTATGTTGACACCTCGTTTCTCCTTTACTTCTTCATGCGGGTGCCTCCGCGCCGGAGACATCTCAAATCCCGAGGGACCGGTGAATACCGCGGCGTCATCCGTGAGCCCCCCTTTTCACCTTTATCTCGGGCACGGCCATCGTTATGGCATCGGTGGGACACTCGGACGCGCAGAATCCACATCCGATACATGCTTTTTCATCTTTCAGGCCGGGATATCCGTGAGGATCTTTCGCCGTGGGCAACCGGGCAAGGGCAAGGCATCCCACGGGACATGCGTCGATACAGATGGTACAGGATATGCAATTTTTGTGGTTGAATACAGGTTTTTCCCACATGGATTTCCTCACCGGCACACACCTGTTCCCCTCACCATCCCTCACGGCCTCCACCGGGCATATCCTGCCGCAGGCTCCGCATTCGATGCACAGCATATCGTGAATGACATGGACTTCCTGTTTTTCACCACGAATCGCGTCAACTGGACAGAACTTCACACAGGCACCGCATCCGTTACACTCGTCGGTAATCGTAAACGACATTTCTCCCCCCTGAGCCTCGTCAGTCTTCTCGTATTCCGGATCGAATCACACTTTCAGCGGTCGGTTTTCCCGTTTTCTCATCCCAGCCGAACTGTTTCCAATAGTCTCGAATCATTCCCTTGATATCAACGGTGCGCCCGGCGTTGGCGCCTTCCACAAGGGGAGGATCCCCCGTCGCCCTTCCGGTGAGCAAAAAATTGTTCGGTTCTATCCCATGTTTGATGTTGAAGAGCTGTTTTACCGTCTGGATCCTTCCGCCGATCTCCATGTATTCCTCAGGGGTCCTGCTCCATCCCGTCGCCGCGTTGATCCAGTCAAACGTGGGAATTCGTTTCGCCCCGAGGAATGTGCCGAAGAGGCAGAGGCCGGCACCGTTGACCACATTCATGAATCGGCTGCAGGCGGCACCCATGACGGCCTTTTTTTTATTCGCCGTGTATTTGCTCCCTTTCATATACAAGGGCCATATTCTCGGCAGGCCCTTGATAACCTTCCACAGCTGGAACATCTCATAGTACATGAACGAACCGATCGTATGCCGCCCCGGTGTCGGCTCCACCGAGTAGTGAAGGGCATACCCCGGGTCATCCCGTCCGTCGTGCATGCCGGGCTCCTGGCCGCCGGCGTGAACGGCATGGCTCTTTGCGTCTCCGCCGATCCTTTCCGCCGCTTTCCGCGAGCCGTCGGCGAGGATGTCGCCGATGCCTTCTCTCCGTATCATAGCGCGGACAAGTTCGACGATCGCCGTGGAATTCCCCCATGTCAGTTCCAGGCCGCCGGTGTCATGACGGGTAATGACTCCCGACTCGTAACATTCAATGGCGAATGCGACGGTCGCGCCGGCCGAAATCGTGTCCATGCCAGCGCGGTTCAGAAGTTCATTGAGATAGAAGATGCTCTCAATATCGTTATTCATGCACAGGCCGCCAAGGGCGATCACCGATTCATACTCCGGTTTGTGGGTCCGGGCATATTTTCCTTTGGTCGAGCAGATTCCCCCGCATCCCAAGGGGCAGGCATAGCAGTGGTACTTAATAATCTCCCGCTGCTTTAGTATATCAGGGTTGGTTGCCGCCGATTTTTTCGCCGTGAAATCGATGTGACTGCCCAGCCAGTTTTTGACGGGGGCGTCTCCCATTTCTACGGACATCTGATTCATGCTCCCCGTCCCCCATTTCCGGAGAAACATCTTATACAGCATTCCGTCGAGGGCCATCTGAACCGGCAGGAAGCGCATGAACGCTCCCAGATACGCCATCATTCCCCCGGGGATCAGCGGCGACTGCATACGGACCCATTGGCCGCACTTCCCGCTGAGCTTGTGAACGGCATCCCGGTCATGCACCGGTATCCGTTTCGCCCCGTTGAGAACAACTGCCTTCAGCCGCTTCGAACCCATCACCGCGCCAAGCCCCGACCGTGCGGCAATTCTTCCCCCATCGTTGCAGATCCCCGATATGAGGGACCGCTTCTCTCCCGCCTCACCGATAAGGGCGACCCGGGAACGGGGGCCGGTTTCAGCGACGAGCATCTTTTCCGCTTCAACGGCGTCCTTTCCCCAGACATGGGAAGCGTCACGGAGTTCTGCCTTTTCCCCTGTCACGTAAAGATAGACCGGGTTTTCGCTGATTCCCCTTATGAATATGCCGTCATACCCGCACCGTTTTATCGCAGGCGAGAACGTACCGCCGCAGTTCGCGTCACCCCATCCGCCGGTGAGGGGTGATTTGCCGGTGACCATCCACCGGCCCGCGAAAAGGCTTCCCGTTCCCGTCAGGAGCCCTGAAACGAATCCAAGGATATTGTCCGGGCCGAGGGGGTCGGCGCCTGCCGGTATCTCTTTGAAGAGAATGTATGCCGCCAGACCGAGGCCGGAAAGATAGTTCTCATAGATTGAGTCGGGTATCCGCTCTTCGCTGATTGTTTCACCGGACAGATCGACACGTAAAATTGAGCCCATGTACGCATCAGGCATAACAGTCTCCCCCGGGGATGCCCATACTCAGCTTTGTACCGCTCTCGCGATGCTGGAACACACAAGGGTTTATTGATCATCGACAGGGCGCCGTTCAATCATGTCGGGTGCGCCATCGACAGCCTTCTTTAACACGGTGTACTATATCAACTTTGTCAGGAAAGTACCACAGCGAAGTGGCATGCCTTCCCGTGTCCGGAAAAAGAAAAAGGAGAAACGGGCCTATCTTTTCCGTTTCTCCTTCATCGGCATGATTGATCATTGCCACGGCACACGACGTTCCGCGGCAGGATTACAGCATTTCTTTTCTCAGTTCCTCCCCTGTCCTCGGTGACAGATAGGACGCGGCGATATCGAATACGGTCTTCGCTCCCGTCTGCCTTTCCTGATTGAGCCGGTACGCGGCACGGGCATAGGCAACAAGGACGCTTCCCGTAAATGCCGGATTGCTGTCAAGTTTCAACGCGAACTCGATGACATGGTTCATCCCTTCCCCCGTCTGTCCCGTTCTGATGACGAACCCGCCGTGGGGCATCGCCGCGTGGTTCGCATCCATCTCATCCTGGGAAAGAAAGGTGACCTTCGTATCGTAGTCGGCAAAGTAGTTGGGCATCGTTTTTATGGCTTTTTCAATTCCCTTCACGTCGGCGCCGTCATCGGCAACGACATAGCAGTCTCTGAGATGCTTCTCCCTGGTGGTAAAGTGAGGCTGATCCCCCGATCTCACTGTTTCGACCGCGCGCTCGACAGGAATGGTATACTGCCGGGCATCCCTGACGCCGGGTATCCTGCGTATCGCGTCAGAGTGTCCCTGACTGACACCGGGACCCCAGAACGTGTAGGCTTCGCCGCTGGGCAGCACCGCCTCTTCGATAACCCTCAGGAGAGAGAAGAGCCCGGGATCCCATCCTGTCGATATGACACTGGTCGTACCCGCCGCCCGTGCCGCTTTGTCGACGGACGCGAAATACTCGGGAATCCTGGCATGGGTATCGTAACTGTCCACGGTGTTAAAAAGGGCGGCAAAGTGCGGGCCCTGGTCGGGAAGGTCCGTTGCCGAACCGCCGCATAGAATTGCCACATCGATATCACTCTTCAAGCGTTCCGCCTCGGAAACGAGACAGACCTGTGCCGCTGAGTCCTTCAGCTTAATGCTCGACGGGTCTCGTCTCGTAAAAACAACATTCACTACCATGTCGGGCGCGTGAAGAACCGCCTGCTCGACAGCCTTCCCGATGTTGCCGTATCCAACAACCGCGATTCGGATTTTCTGTTCCATTTTCTACCCCCAAAAAAATTGTCCCGAAATGTATAGGGAAGTCTTTCGATAATCAAGAAAAAAAGTGCCACTCAGTCGGAACGGAGTGACCGTATCAGGTCGAAATACAGATGAGCAGCTCGACAGACCTGGTCAAACGACACTGACTCTTCCGGTGCGTGAGCCTGTTCGAGCTGGCCCGGACCGATGATAATCGGCTTTATTCCTGCTTCCCAGAAGATATTGGCATCAGAGTGGCTCCTGAACGCCTGGGGCGCCCACTCCAGTGAGTTGGACTGATAGATATCCTTTATCGTCTCGACAAAGGCGCCTTTCGGCGGTATATCATACCCGCCGTGAATGGTGGTAAACCGGAGGGCTATATCGAGGGATGGGGATTCCCCGGTATACCTTTCGACCATTTCTTCCAGTTCAACGGTAATTTCTCCGATAGGAGCGTCGGGGGGCACATGGGCGTCTATCCAGACCTCACAGTAATCGGGGACGACAAATCCTCCCGGAGGGCTGTAGATGTCCCGGATATTATATACCAGTTCGGGCCGTCTCTTCGACACGTACTCGGATAAGGAGAGGAGGAGCCGCAGCATGCTTTCAACGGGATTCTTGTCGCGGGTTGCCAGCGAGGCATGCCGCCTTTTTCCCTGTATGGCGATCTGAATCTCCATGTAACCGTAATGGCTGAGACATGGCTTCAGTGCCGTCGGCTCCCCGATCACCACCCAGGGGACATGATAGTCTTCGATGAACGCCCGAGCCCCGTCTCCGTCTTCTTCTCCGATCAG
>JAFGWZ010000171.1 GCA_016936905.1 Deltaproteobacteria bacterium
ATCGTTTGTAAGCAGAATGTGCATCATTCCCTCATCGTTTTCTCTACCCTTTCATCCCCGCCGGGAGCGTTCCGAAGTAAGGAAAACAATCTCTCGTCAGGCCGTTGAAAAAGTCATTACATGAGGCTGTTCAAAAATGTCCGGATGCAAGGCTCCCGAAAGCCTGAGGAGTGAGGCGTACTTATAGTACGTCGCAGCGACGAGGGATGAGGGAAACGCAGCAGATGGGCGTTTTTCAACAGCCTCTCGTCTGTTGTGTCCTGCCGCATCATTTAACCTGGACGATGTTGTTATTCCGTAACATGAGAACGGAAAGGGATTTTTCCACGTCTCCGCCGCTCTGAAACGATGTCACTCCCGTCACTCCATGATAATCTTTCATATCCCGCAGAATCGCCTGCAGGTCGTCCCGGACCTCGACGCGAGGGTCCGTCAACGCGGTTACCATGATGCGGGCGGCATCGTACACCAGTGCCTCCAGATCTGTCGGTTCTCTCCCGCAGGCAACGTAAAATCGATCAATAAAATCTCTCACCACTGGATAATAACTGTTCAGGAAAAAGCTATCCACAAAGACGGTCCCATCAATGTACTCGTTCTCTCCCTCCGGACGATCTGAAGTGTTAAGGGCATTTGTCCCCAGCAACTGAATGCCGGTAACATTATAAAAAGCCAGTTGCGGCGCTATCATCGACAGCCTGGTATATGAATCGGGAATAAATAGGGCATCAAAATCGACGATGGGCTGAGGTTCTTCTTTCCCCTCGTCCTCATCGACATAAGCAAGGCCCGTCAATGCTTTGATCTCATCGCTGAAGTCGGTTTTGTTTGTGTCGTATCGCTCGACACCACGTATCTCCCCTTCTGCCGCGAGGACCTCGTCCCAAAAGAGATGGGCCATCTGTGCTCCGTAATGATCATCCGGATAGAGTATAGCAAAACGCTTCATGCCGAGATTTTCGACGGCATACCGCATCAAGGCTTTCATCTGCATGTCCGCCGTCAGAAAATGGCGAAAAACATAGTCGCCAAGAGAGGTAATCCCCTCCCGCTGGGTTATCGTCATGATAGGAACTCCCAGCTTCTGGGCCTCCCGGGCCGCCGCCGTTGCCACAGCGCTTCCCATGGGTCCGACAATGCCCATGACCCTGTGGTCGGAAAATAATCTGATGACCGCTTCGCGGGCCGCTTCAGGATCACTCTGTGAATCCTCCACGATGATCGACACGGGAGAACTGCTCTGGGGATCGAACACCCCGGCTGCAAGCATGACCGCGTCCAGTGCCATTGTTCCGAAACGGGCATATTTGCCGCTGAGCGGCAGGATACAGCCGAGAGCGTGCCTGTTCACCATAGTTATTTCAACAAGCCGTTGCTTCAGCACCCGGGCATCATCGTACCGGGGGTGTTCTTCATAACGGTCCAGATACTCATCGAGGTAATGCCCGGCGTTCACCAGGTCCCCCGCCGTGTAGTACGTTTGCGCCAATGAGTACAGGATGTATCCGCCGGGATAGCCATCTTTGTAAATATTCCACGCAGCGGTCAGCTCTTCACGGGATAATCGGCGTGACACAATATCTTCAATGCTCGATTTGATCTGACCGGTCATCACCTTGTCGGGGCCCTCATTCAAAGCGCTCATATACTTGAGAAAAGCGTCGTACGGGCTGTTTTCCGCAAGCAGGATATCTGCCACGACCGTCAGAAGGCCGATGCGACGGTCCGTCGAGAGGGACTCCCGTAAAAGATCCTCTGCAATGTTCTTTGAAAGAGAATACCGGCCCAGGAAAGAATAGGAACGGGCAAGATGATACCGTGCCCCTCGATAGAACGGATCGTCATCACCCTGTCTGGTCACCGAGATGAGTTCCCTGACGGAGCGCTCGTAATCACCCTTCAGGGCATACAGATGTCCTAGTCTTATATGAGCCCATCGGACCACGGGGCCCTGAGAAACGCGACTGACGATCTGTCCATACTGTTCGATGGCCTGTTCATAATCCCTGTTTTCATAGGATTTTTCAGCATTCAGGTAAATATCCCTTACCTCCCGGGGAACCTCTTCAGGAACCAGGAGCGGCCTTTCCGGCATCACCGTTCTCAGTCCCGCACAGCTCACCGTCACGGCAAGGAAGGCCAGAAGGGCAATCAATAGAAATGCATTCCGTCCATCCGCGATGCGCACCATAGTGTCTCCCGGTGGCTTCCCTCCCCTGTTATTTAAAACCCGATGCTCTTTTTGAATTTCACGGGGCAGCCACCTTGAATATCCTGACCCCGTCAGGGGAATAATGAATTGAGATAGCGGATAACCTCCCGGGCCACCGCCGGTGATACGATCAAAACAGACAACTCGTGATTGTATTTCAGTGCCGATGCGGTGAGGTTGTGACTCCCCAGCAGGACAGTCCGTCCGTCAATGACAGCCGCCTTTGTGTGGGTGGTCGTACCGGGAGAATCGAAGGCGACGGTTATACCGCTCCCTCGCAATCGTGCCGCCGTGTTCCTGTTATGCCTGTCCACCTCAGAAGCGGCGTTCTTCCCCCGCTCAAGGAGCAGGCGGACCGACACACCCCGCCGCGACGCCTTTTTGAGGCGGTCAAGGACTCGATCGGGGTAGTTGTCTTCATATCCATTGGTTTTGAAATAGAAAAATGACATGACGATTTCCCGTTGAGCGCCGTCGACGGCCCGGATCAATGCGGGGAAATAATCACCGTCACCGAGAATGACTACTGAAGATACATCGTGCACCGTGCTTTCACCCGCCACAGACCGATTCTGCACCCCTGAAGATGCCCAGGCCTGTCCGGAAAACCATCCCATGAGCGCAACAAGGAGCACCGCCATCACAATGTTGTTTTTTCTTCGATCAATCATGGCCGATGAAACGTCCCCCGCCAGCTATTCGACTGCCATAAGCTTACACAAAAATGCCCGGAAATCAACGGGTATAATTTCCGGGCATTGTTTCGTATCAGGTTTTATGCTCCGCATCTCCCGTCAAGGGGGAACGGCATCGTTTTTACTTCACTTCTTCAAAATCGGCGTCGACAACATCGTCATCCGAACCTGCTCCGCCCGCCTGGGCATGGCCGCCTTCGGACGCACCGGCCCCCGCAGCTTCCTGCTGTGACGACGCCCTGGCATACATTGCCTCTGCCAGCTTGTGAGAGGCCTGGGTCAACTCTTCCTGGGCGGACTGCATGGCGCTCAGGTCGTCTCCTTCCAGTGCCTTCTTGAGCTTTTGAATGGCGTCTTCTATCCGTGACTTGTCGCCGCTGTCGATCTTGTCCGCCATTTCCTTCATGTTTTTCTCCACGCTGTAGATAAGAGCATCGGCTTGGTTGCGTGTATCGATCAGCTCCCGCTTCTTTTTGTCTTCCTCGGCGTGCGACTCGGCGTCCTTGACCAGACGGTCAATCTCTTCTTCCGACAGTCCGCTGGAAGAGGTAATCTTGATACTCTGCTCCTTGCCTGTCCCAAGATCCTTGGCGGATACGTGGACGATGCCGTTGGCATCGATATCAAAGGCGACTTCGACCTGGGGAACTCCCCTCGGCGCCGGCGGAATGCCGACCAGCTCGAAACGTCCGAGTGTTCTGTTATCCGCAGCCATGGGGCGTTCTCCCTGGAGTACGTGGATGCTCACCGCCGGCTGGTTGTCGGCGGCGGTGGAAAATATCTGACTCTTCTTCGTAGGAATGGTCGTGTTCTTTTCGATGAGCCTGGTCATCACGCCGCCCAGCGTTTCGATGCCCAACGAAAGCGGCGTCACGTCGAGGAGCAGCACGTCTTTCACGTCCCCGGCCAGCACACCGGCCTGGATGGCCGCTCCGATGGCAACCACTTCATCGGGATTAACCCCCCGGTGCGGTTCCTTTCCAAAGATCTCCTTCACCTTCTGCTGTACCCGGGGCATCCGGGTCATTCCACCGACCAAAATCACCTCATCGATTTTATCGGCAGTCAGCCCCGCGTCTTTCATGGCGGTTCTGCAAGGATCCACCAGCCTGTCGATGAGAGATTCAACGAGCATTTCAAGCCGTGCCCGCGTCAGTTTCATATTCATGTGCTTCGGTCCGGACGCATCGGCTGTTATGAAAGGCAGATTGATGTCCGTTTCCATGGACGTTGAAAGCTCCATCTTCGCCTTTTCGGCCGCTTCCTTGATCCTCTGAAGGGCCATCTTGTCACTTCTCAGATCGATCCCCTGGTCTTTCTTGAATTCATCGGCAATGTAGTCGATCAATTTCTGGTCGAAATCCTCTCCGCCCAGGTGGGTATCGCCATTGGTGGACTTGACTTCGAAAACACCGTCTCCCAGTTCAAGAATTGATATATCAAAGGTTCCGCCACCAAGATCAAAAACGGCAATTTTCTCATCTTTCTTCTTATCAAGGCCGTAGGCAAGCGATGCCGCCGTCGGCTCATTGATGATTCGCAAAACGTTCAGCCCGGCAATCTTCCCCGCATCCTTGGTCGCCTGCCTCTGCGAATCATTGAAATAGGCGGGAACGGTAATCACCGCGTCGGTCACCTTCTCTCCAAGATAGTCTTCCGCGGTCTGCTTCATCTTTACCAGAACCATGGAAGATATTTCGGGGGTGCTGTAATTCTTTCCCCTGACCGAAATCTGGGCGTCACCGTTCGGCGCTTCGGTTATCTTGAACGGGCTTATGGTAATGTCATACTGAACCTCTTTCGATGAATACCTCCGCCCGATCAGCCGCTTTATGGCGTAAACCGTGTTCTCGGAATTGGTTACCGCCTGGCGCTTGGCGGCCTGTCCGACAATCCGCTCCCCGCTCTCCGCAAAAGCGACAACGGAAGGTGTCGTCCTGCTTCCCTCCTGATTTGTTATGACAACCGGGTCGCCTCCTTCCATGACGGCAACGCAGGAATTTGTTGTTCCCAGGTCAATTCCTATGATTTTTCCCATGGTTCAGTAAACCTCCTTGCAATATATACTTATGATGTCTTTCGTTCGTTCGTTACGTGTTTTGAAACGGATACCTTGACCGGTCGCAGCAGCCTGTCGTTCAATAAATATCCGTTTTCAAACTTTTCTACGACCTTATTATCATCCATGTCGGCGCATTCAACCTGAAGCACCGCCTCGTGAAAATGAGGATCAAAATCCTTCCCCACCGCATCGATCTTCTCGACGCCGTTCTTCTCGAGGACGCCGAGCAACTTGCCGTATATCAGGTTCAATCCCTCAACGAATGAGTCAAAGTCCTTTGAGTTCGACGAGTGATCCAACGCCCTTTCCAGGCTGTCAACAATCGGCAGGATATCTCTGATCAGCGTTTCATTGCCGTACTTTATCGCGTCTGCTTTTTCCCTGACAGCCCGTTTTTTATAATTCTCCATTTCAGCCGCGGCACGAAGATACTTATCGTAATTATCCGCCGCTTCCTTCTTCATCTGCTCGAGATCCTTCTCAAGATCACTCTGCTCCTTTTTTTCACGTTCAACGGCCGCCTCTTTTTCCAAGGATTCACCGCTGAGAGTTTTCTCTTCTTCTTTACCTTTTGTGGTGGCTCTTTTCGTCATGACACCCGACGTACTCCTCTTGATAGTTTTCCCACACGAGCCATTCAACCCAGACCGCACCGGCTCCATGACTGTCGTTATCATTCCAATTCCGATCCTTCATTGCCCCGCTTATTCACCCGGTTTCTGAAAGAGTTTGTAATCGATCATCTGACAGATGACGTGTCCAACCGTTATATGCACCTCCTGAATTCTCGGAACACTGTTCGACGAAACATTCAATATATAATCGGCAACTTTCTCCGCATTCCCGCCGTCTTTCCCGGTCAGTGCGACTGTTATCATACCGATTTTCCTCGCCGCCTCAAAAGCCTTGATGACATTGGGAGACGAACCGCTGGTCGTCATTCCCCACGCTATATCACCCGGCTGTCCCAACGCCCTGATCTGCTTGGCGAAAACTTCTGAATAATCGTAATCATTGCTGATACTTGTAATGACAGACGTGTCCGTGCTGAGAGCGATTGCAGGCAATGGAGGCCTCTCGATGATAAACCGGTTGATGAATTCAGCAGCCAGGTGCTGAGCATCCGCGGCGCTTCCGCCGTTTCCGAAGAGCAGTATCTTCTTTCCTTCTTTGAGGGCATTGGTCATGACATCAACAATGGTAATGATCCTGACGACGTTCTCGTTGACAAACATCTCCTTGAGATGACAGCTCTCCCTGAATGTCCGTATGATGATGTCTTCTATATCGTGCATCGTCTTCCACGCATCTGTTTTGCGCATAATATAAGAATCCCCTTCCCCTATGTCAAGAATCGGGGGCAGAATTAATTGCCTGGCGGGCAAGGTGGTGCTTTCTCATGAGATTACGTAAACAATGCAGAAGGGAATGACGGCGCGGTCACGAACTCCGAAAAACTCGTCATATCGGCCGCAGATCCATAACAGCAGGTGGAAAACCGGACAGGAGGAAAAGAAACGAAAGACGGTTATCTGAAAAAATGACCGCTGTGTTTTCTGTCCCGTAATTCAGCCCGTTTTCCCTTGTTCCAGCTTGACAGTTTTGAAAAATATCCCGTGATTTTCGATATCCCTTCCACTTCATCGGAACGGCAGAAGGGACAAGTATCGAAGAGTCCCCGGGCTGTCCTCCCGCAGCTCATGCACGTGGTAAAATCGGGAGAAAATGTCACCCGCCGATTGTCGGTGGTTTTAAAAACCTGCTCGATGAACCGTGCCAGCGACGCCGGCGACGGATAGGCAGCCCCCAGCCATATGTGCGTCACCGCACCGCCGTCGATAAATGGGTGAAATATTCCTTCATACGCCGCCTTTTCCAGCGGTTCCGTCGATGATGACACGTCAAGAAGGGTTGAGTTGGTGTAATATACTTCTCCCTCCGAGATATCGCCCCTCACGAAGTAACCTGCCCGGGGAGAGAAATGCTTCAGGTCAAGCCGGGCGAAACGATATGCCGTGCTCTCTGCAAGGGACTGGACCAGCATGAATCTCATCCCCCGCCGGGCAGACAGTTCGTCCGCTGTTTTCCTCATGAAACAGATAACCCGGAGCCCGAAATCCCTGGCATCTTCCGATTCGTGGAGATGGTCGCCGGTGTGAATCCTGACAAGCTCATTGAGTCCCACCATCCCGATCAGGTAGGAAGCGTCATTCATCCTGAGATAGGACGTGCCGTCATCATCCATGGTCAGAAGCGAAAGGGGGCCGTCATCGCCGTATGATAAAAGCCGCTCAATAAACCCCCGTTTCTCCTCGTGGGCCCGGGCGGACAGTTCCATGATTTCTTCGATCAATAAAAAGAGCTTCGATTCGTCTCCTTCAGACTTGTATCCCAGGCGGGGCAGGTTTATGCTCACGCTTTGGATTGCCGCGTATCTCATCTTCCACGGTGTTTTCGCATAATCATAAGACGCAGGGTCGATACCTCCGCATTCAGCGAGACTGATCACCGAACCCCGATCGAAGACGAAATTCGTGCTGCCCTTGTTTCCCGCCACGTCACAGACATGGAGGAGAAAATCTTCATGCCCCGGCGTCTGAAAAAACCTGTCGGTGATATGAATGATCGGCTGGGGGAAGACGAACGGTTTCCCGGTGGAATCGCCTTTCTTGAAAACATCAAAAACGGCCCGGACAAACCTCTGGGAATGTTCGGCATACTCGCCATACGTTTTTCCGGTGTACGTTCCACCGGGACCGATGGCGGGAACGTCTTCGAAATGCTTCGGCACTTCCCAGTAAAAGTTCATGTCGGTGTAAATGGTCTGTCCGCCGCGGGCAACCGCCTGCTGAGCAAATTCGTATATCAGCATCTGGGCGCACTGGGTAATGTCGCCATCGCTCATCCCCTCGCAAAAGGGGGCAAAGAAGAGGTTCACCGCATCCCAGACAATGGCCCCCGAGAAATTCCCCTGAAGGGCCGCGGCAAACCTGACCATGTGAGCTATCAGTGTCTCCGCGTGTCGCGCCGGCGCCGCGGATGCGAGGGTGTTGGGGAGCCTGAGGCCGTATTTCTTTATATATTCCAGCGTTTGGAAGGAACAGTAGGGCCGGTCGATATATCCGAGATCGTGGATATGGAGATCACCGGCCATATGAGCGTATCCGACCTCGGGAGAAAAGACATTGAGGACGGCATATTCTTTTTTGATCCCTTCGGCGAGGGTCAGATTCGTCCCCTCGGGGCTGTGAGGAACATGTGCATTCTCCTTGTTACGGTACAGAAGCAGCTGTCCCACATCAAAGAGGGGAAATCCGAGACGGGCATGCATCGTCATCGCCGTCTCGAGTCCCCGCTCTATGAGCTTCGCGTTGACCAGTTCTCTGATAAGCGGCGCTGTCAGCAGGCTGATCCCCGATGCGAAAATCTGCCGCTCCACTTCCTTGCTGATTTCACGGGCGGTTTCAATATCCACCGGTGTCTCGCGGACCAGGGCATCGACGATTCTCCGCCTGTCCCAGTTCACAATATCCTGCCGCGATGTTCTCACGAACAAGGCTATATCTGTTGTTTCATTACTTGTCATCATGCATGGCTCCATAAACCGGCCGGCGGTTCAGCACCCGAAGCAGAGGATTGTCCGCCGGCAGATGACCATCCATCATCGTCAAACATTTGTCCTGATTGATTCTCCCAGTGTACCGAGGACCTGTTCGGACGCCATGGCGAGTTCTTTATCATGATCGTGATTCAATGAAAAGACCCTGAAATGAACAAGCCGTGCCGGGATAAACCGATAGAGGTCGCGGAGGGGTTCCCACGAGGTGGACTCCGTCAAGGGGTTGAAGACTGTTATTTTTTTATTCCTCTCCACCATCGGGTTGATCGGCCTGGGATCCTGTGTGGCGAGGTCCACTCTAAATTGTATGGTTCGAAGCGCCGGGGGAAGATTTTTCCTGATCTGCCGCTCATAGTCACCGGAATCGGAGAATCTGACC
>JAFGWZ010000172.1 GCA_016936905.1 Deltaproteobacteria bacterium
GCGACCGCGTGGCTTGGAATCATTGCCGGGCAGATCATCGCCGCGGGAAAGATCCTGTCCGTTCTCTGGCCGGGCCATTCGGAACTGTTGATGATTCTGGCAGCCTCGGTTTTCGTTACCTATACCGTCCTCGGAGGTCAATATTCAATTCTCCGGACAGATCTGATACAGTCTGGGATTATCGTTGCGGGACTATCACTGTGCCTCATGATCAGCCTGCCCGCAGCGGGAGGCCTGACCGCCGTAATGGACGCCCTTCCCCCGTCCTATTTTGCCTTTCCCGTGTCTCCATCCTTCGGATGGATGGATCTTGCAGGGTTTCTCCTCTTCGTTGGTTCTGCATACCTCGTAGGCCCTGATATCTACTCGCGAATATTCTGTTCAAGGAGTCCTGAAGTTGCCCGGCGATCAGTCATGTTCGCGGGGTTTACCATGATCCCCCTCGCGTTCTTTATCGTAATGATCGGAATAACGGCCCGGGTGATCCTTCCGGGGATTCCTGCTGAAAGCGCACTGCCTGCCCTGATCATGAAGTCGATTCCTGCCGGCCTGAGCGGCCTGATCATCGCGGCCCTGCTCGCGGCGGTCATGTCGTCCGCCGATACCTGTCTACTCACGACAAGCACCATCCTGACTGCAGACGTGATTGATCCCCTCCGGAGATCTAAAATGACCGAGAGGCAGCTCCTCCTGGTTTCACGGATCGGTGTGGTTATTATCGGCGCCATATCTCTTCTGATTGCGGTGACATTAAAAGGCATCATTGCTTCATTACTGCTGGGCTACACCGTTTACACCAGTGGGCTTGTGATCCCCGTTCTCCTCGGGTTTTATTCAAAGCACTTGAAATTGAACAGTTTCGGTGTTATAGCTGCCGTCGTCGGTGGAGGAGGAATGGGGCTGCTGTTGAAACTGTCAGGCTATAACAATCTCTCTCTGATGACTCTCCCCCTGTCCGCCCTTCTCCTCTTCGGTGGGAGTTATTGCTCCCGATACGTGGGTGTCAAGGAAACGGGCAGCATTGTGCAGACCTGACCATTCGCGGTCGACGCATTAACTTCTAAAGCCGACTCAAAACCTGTTCCGACGGAAGTGTTTATAAATGGCTGGTGACTGGTTATGGATTGATGATCAGCGGAAAATGGAATCCGCCCGACGGGCCATCTGTTCATCAACCGCTATTGCTGTCGATACGGAGTATGATTCATTCAGGTACTTCCGGGAAAAACTGTGCCTCGTCCAGATAATGAGCGGTAAGCGGGCATATCTGTTTGATCCCCTGCTGGGTCTTGATTTTTCCTTTTTAGGAGATGTTTTCGCCGACGTGAGAGTGACGAAAATCATGCATGCCGGTGATAACGATGTTCGGATTCTCAGCCGGGATTACGGATTTTTCTTCAGGAATATCTTTGACACCTACCGGGCCGCCTCCCTCCTCGGCTGCCAACAGTTGTCCCTGTCAAAGGTGGTCCATCGCTACCTGGGAATAGAGCTGGAAAAGTCGAAAAAGATGCAGCGTTCACAATGGGAAACGCGGCCGTTGAGCGAGGAACAACTGCTGTACGCCGTCATGGACACAAAGCACCTTGGGGCGTTGTACCAGGTCCTCGATGATGTTTTGAGCAGTCAGAATCTGAAAGAAAAGGCGTACGAGAGCTTCGCCGGCGTTGAAAAGACCAGGTGGACGGAAAAAACGCTCGACCACGGAGGGTTCATGAAGATCCGGGGTGCCGAGGAACTGAATGATTCCCAGTTGCGTCGTCTGGAAGCGCTTTACCTCTGGAGATTTGACACTGCTCGAAGGATCAACAGGGCGCGTTTCATGATTCTTTCCGATGCCGCCTTACTCGATCTGTCGCGGGAAGTGTTCGATACCCTTTCATTGCTGAGCGAGTCGGGAATCCTTTCCCCGCAGAAGATCAAGGAGTTCGGGAAGGAAATCTTCGATACGTTGAAGACTTTCGAAAAATAACGGGGCTAAGGAGATCTTCATCTGAAAGAACTCGGATTTCCTGTTTTCTAATTGCCAATTACCATCTTACGGTTTCCGAATTGCGTTGCCCGAATTTGTGATTTCCCGGCCCTGTAAGGAATTTTTATACTCGTTACGCATCAATGGTTATCTTGACGATCTCTTCTCCGAAGTCGACCGTTTCTCCTTCCTTAACGAAAATTTCCATGACCGTTCCCGCGACTTCCGAGACGATGTGGGTATTCATCTTCATTGCTTCGAGAACAACGAGAATATCGCCGTCCTCGACTTCGTCGCCTATATCGACGATGACCTCTTTCACCATTCCCGTAATGGGCGACCTGATATCGCCGATCTTTGCGATGGATTCTATTTCCTGAAGCGTGGGCGTCCATTTCTGCTTGATTCCTTCATGCCAGTCCACACCGTCAGCGGTTATCGGCGCGTAATGAGAACCATCGAATGTTCGGTACGCTGCCAGATCGTCCAGTTGGATGACCTTCGGCGCAGGTTCCCGGTAATCGAGTATTTTCGGATTTTTTTCCAGGTAAGACGTATCGAAAATTCCGTTTTGAAAAACCGGATCGTCGCAGATTGACATAAACAGGGGAATAGTCGTCTTGGGACCGATGATGACAAAGTCGCTCAATACCCGCTTGAGTCTCTGAACGGTATGCTTCCAGTTGTATCCCCGGACGGTCATTTTGGCTAACAAAGAATCGTATTCCTTTGGTACCGTATACCCCTGGTAGGCGAATTCATCGATTCTCACACCGGCGCCTCCCGGCGGTCGGTACAGCTCGATCGTTTTGCCGCCTTCGGGCAGAAATCTGTTCTTGGGGTTTTCCGCGTTTATTCTTACTTCGATGGAGGTTCCCTGGAGCTCGATGCCTTCCTGCTTTATTTCCAGCGGATCACCCTGTGCGATGATGATCTGCTGGCGGACGATATCAACGCCGGTGAGCATTTCCGTTATGGTGTGTTCCACCTGCAGGCGTGTATTGACTTCCAGGAACCAGAATTCATTGGTTTCGGGATCAACGAGGAATTCGACGGTACAGGCATTAGTCAGGCGGGCCTCACGGACCGCAGCGATTGCCGCCTGATGGAGCGACGCAAGCACGTCGGCGGGAAGCCGCGCAGGGGCGATTTCGACGAGTTTCTGATGCCGTCGCTGTATAGAACAGTCCCGCGTACCGAGATGAACCACGTTGCCGTGCTTGTCCGCGAGGATCTGGACCTCTATGTGCCGGGCAGCTTCCACGCACTTTTCAACATAGATCGTTTCGTCATTGAAGGCGGACAGCGCTTCTACCCTTGCAAGGGGGATGAGCTGTTTAAGATCATTGTCGTTGTATGCTTTCCTGATTCCCCGTCCGCCGCCCCCGGCGAGCGCTTTCAGCATGACAGGGTATCCCTGGTCATGGGCAAACCTCTGTGCCTGTTCAATCCCTGTTTCTCCCGGCGGCAGCCTTTTAGTGCCCGGGATGACCGGTATCTTTGCACGGGATACGATGTGGCGCGCCACGACCTTGTTTCCCAGGTCGTAAATCGCCTGCGGTGACGGCCCGATGAAGGTGATTCCCGCCTGTTCGCATGCAGAGGCGAAATCGGGATTTTCAGCGAGAAATCCGTATCCGGGATGAATCGCGTCTGCTCCGCTCTGCAAGGCCGCCTTGACGATTTTTTCGATATTGAGATAATCCTTCCGGGGGCCGTTACCAATATTGATCACCTGATCGACCAGATTGAGGTAATAGTCATGACGGTCGGGCGTCTCATGAACGGCGACAGCTTCGAGCCCCATCTCCCTGATTGTCCGTAAAATTCTGAGAGCTATTTCTCCTCTGTTGGCGATTAATATCTTCCTGATTTTGTTCATGATGACACTCTTCTCTCCGTTAGATGGCGACGAATCGTCATGAGGTGAAACAGCCTGAGGGGATCGTTGAAGCTGCACATAGTTATCCTCCGTAACGCCACACGTGCGCTCAATTTTCGCGGCGAACCTTAGCATATTTTCCTCCCGGCGCATAGAATTTTTAATGGAACGGTACTTCCAACGGTTAACGAATCGTCATTCCCCCAATATAGCAGAGGATCACTGAAGAAGGATCGCGTATGCCGCGTACTTTCCGTCGTGGCTCAGGCTCAGGTCGATGGAAGAGCGGCGTCCCCGGATGAAGACGGCAGGGGGTGTCAATCCCCTCTTATCTTTCACCCGAACGATGTCGGTGCAGTGCGGATCGCTGCCGAGAACCGACGACAGGCCTTGCCGTGCAAGCTCTCGAACCGTCAGTGAATCGGATGCCCCGTCGCTGACCGTTCCGACCCCGGTGATAACCGAATCCAGAAGCATTCCATCAGTGGAAACGCCAAAACAGTGAATAAGGCCGGGTTGCACAGTTATGCAGACGAAAACGGGATCACGGGGGGTTACGACAACCCCCCGCGCCACCTGGGGATGGAGGGCATTCGCATCGGGGATATGGTCGAGACGGACGTCGTATCGACGGGGCGCCGATGAAACATCCCCATGGTGTTTTCGCATAGCTTTGTATGCCGTTTCCTTTGCCGCCCAGAATGACCAGAGCAAGATCGCAGTCTCGCCGTGACTTTCGTAGCAATGCCGTTCCGGTGCGGTCAGGACCCGTTCGACGAAACGTCTGTGGCCGTAATCCTCCCGGTCTGGTGAAGCCGCAAGGTCGATAATATCATTGCCCACGGCGTGCAAAATAATCTTCCTCCATCTGTTGCAGCCGCTCCACGATCTGGCGGGCGCACTCCCTCTGCCCCTTCAATCCGTTGAAGGGAGACGACGGACAGACGGTGTCGATCGTCATGGTAAACCGTTCTCCGAAACGGGGGATATTGCTGTACGAGACCTGTCCGTCTCCCCGGAGGTAGACGGACATGACCCGGCAGTTCTCTACGGTTGTGATAAACCGGCCCACTCCGTACGAGAAATTGTCTCCGCTGACCCGGCCTGTCCTGGACCGCCCTCCCTCGGGGAAAATAAGCAGCCGCTCTCCTTTCGTCAGGAGGTATACGCACGTTTCGAGCGTGTCTTTCATTGCCGCTCGGTCACCGCCCCGGCTCACGGGGATGCATTTTGACAGATAGCACAGCAGGGCAAGCAACAGGTTACGCTGAAAATTTGCCCGCTCGGGAAGATTCCACGGCAGCATCCGATAATCGACAATATACCGGTACAATGGGGCTAAGGCATATGCAATGATCAGAGAATCGATCATGGTCAGATGGTTCGGGCATATGAGCCACGGACCGTCGTGTTTCTCCATGCTGGCCCTGACCGTTTCCCGAATCCTCTTCAGGTCATAAACACGGTACTTCATACCCTTGATGAAGAAGTACAACAGCGGGCCGATAACGACGCTTGCAAGCCGGCCCAGGGTCCTCTGTATGTTCAGTCCATGCCTGCGTTTAGCGTTTATGTCCGTCATTACTGTACTTTGCTCAGAATAACGGTCACCGCGTCGCCTATGGTCCTGATCTGATCTGCATCATCATCATCGATTTCAATGCCGAAGACATCTTCACATTTTATGATCACGTCGACCAGACGGGCCGAGTTGACCTTGAGGTCATCGAGAATGTGAGTCTCTGCGGTTGCCCCGTCAAGCAACGACGGGTCCTTAACGTAGGGCCTCAAGATAGCTACCATTTCTGAAAATATCTGCTTTTCATCCATTCTTTTCTCCTTGTATATATGTAGTTTTATAATTGTTAGACGATCTCCATAAGACCGCCGGTGGTTATCCTTCCCATTTCTTGAAAATAAGGCAGCTGTTCACGTCCCCGAAGCCGAAACATGCCTTGACCATGATGTTCAGTTCCGGGAATTCCATCATCGTCCGGGGGATCCTGTGGGCAAACGCCTCGATCTCGGGATGAACATCCTCGCAATTGATCGAGGGGTGGAGAAACCCCCTGTATATCTGCAGAACCGTGGCGACGCTTTCAATCGCCCCTGCCGCTCCGAGACAATGGCCGATCATCGATTTTGTGGAATTTATATAGGGGAACGTATCCGGTCCCCGCTTCAACGCCGACGACCAGTTGTGGACCTCTTTCGGGTCGGCAAACGTGGCCGTCAGATGACCGTTGATTCCGTCGATTTCATCGGGGTCGATACGGGCATCGTCGATGGCCCGCTTGATGCATTGCTGTACCCCGATCGGATTGGGAGCGGTCATCGATCCGCCGTTTCGCTGACCCCCGCAGTTGACATAACCGCCGAGGATTTCTCCGTAGATCCTTGCTCCTCGCTGCAGCGCCGTTTCCAGGTCTTCCAGAACAAGAACGGCCCCTCCGGCGCCGGGAACAAATCCGCCCGCCGAAGCGCTCATGGGGCGTGAGCCCTGTTCAGGACGGTCATTGAATTTGCGGGCGATGACCCGCATCGAATCGAACCCCGCCCAGATGAACGGTGACGCTCCCTCGGAGCCACCGGCCAGCATTCTTTTGGCGAGACCGTTTCTGATTCTCACCATTGAGTCGACGATGGCTTCCGTGCCGGTACTGCACGCGGCGGAATTCGACGTTACCTGGTTTCCCAGGGCGAGCAGGCCGGCCACGCGGGCGCTCGTTCC
>JAFGWZ010000173.1 GCA_016936905.1 Deltaproteobacteria bacterium
CTTGGACCTGGCATCGCTGTCCGGAATGTAGTACCACCGGCCGCGGTAGAAGACGGATACATAGGCATCCTTCGGACGGGTCTCGGAATATCTTACCCTGACGAGGCCCCGATGCAGTCCTTCCCGGTTTATTATAGTATCTGCAGAGATGGTGCTTTTCCGTGCGATGCCCCTTTCAATCTCTTCTTCAGGCACCTCCACGTTCCGCGCGAGGTCGTAAAGAATTCCAAAACAACTCTTGAACTTAATGGTTATTGTGTCGTTCCCCCCCTTTTTTTTCAGGCCGAAAGTGAGATCTCTGACAGGGGTGAGTTTGATGACCGATATGATCCTTCCATCAGGAAGGTCGATCTTTTCAGGGTTGATTTGCAGAAGCTCCTCTACTTTTTCTGCCTCTTCCGGACCGGTGTAACGTAGCTGCATCGTGCCTTTCCCTTCCTTATCAAAACCGACGAACTCAATGTCACCCCGGACCTGCATCCTGCCGAATATTTCTATGAGATCGAGAAACTTGCCGTAAAGTTCGGCTTCTCCGGTAGCGATACCTGGTTCGTAATTATGCAGCTCACCGATCGTGTCCACGACGGTCCACATGAGAGCTTCCATGCCCCACCCTATACGGGTGAGGAGCAAAAATCGATCCAGCGTAAATTCCTCCATAAGCTGCTTCAGCGCTTCTTTTCCCTGGATAGGGGTGTAAGTAATGGTCGGCCTTTCCCCGTAAGCGGCACCGAGAGACGGATTAAGGTAATCGGCCCAAAGATCGCTTCCCTTGTCAAACACCGTTGCCGCCAGCCCCGCATTTGCCGTATAGCTGAATGAAGAGGAGATAGAACCCACCTGAAGGAAAAACAACTGCTCGTAATATTTCGCCCGAACGATATTGGTAAGCAGTTCTTCATTGTTGCTTCTTTGAACGCTCACGTTGTAATCAAACCTGTTTCCCTTCAGTGCCTTGGGCCCGAGTGAACAGCCGGCGAGAAAGACACAGAAAAATACTCCGAGGATGATTAGTTTTTGGGGAGTATGTTTGCTATTCATTTGATACCTCCTTGATGAAGCTCTTGCCTGATATGACCATAACTTAATCATGGCGCTTGACCGGAACAGCGGCGAATGCCTCAGATTATATAATAAAAATGTGCTGAAAATATTATCGGCACAGCAATGGCGAATGTTGTGCGCTATAGGCGGTAAGAAGTTAATCTCATCCTTAAAAGGCGATATCTCTTTGATAGTGAGACTTTTTAAAGAAGCCCTGTCCCTATAACTACGCCTTTCACAAAACGCTCTATTGTCCATGGTGAAGGGATAAGACCACTCTTCATATTTTCTCCGGACAGGCTCACCGTGCGGCGCGCCCTTTCAGAGGCCTGCCGGCACGACGGCCGGTAAGCTTCCGATCCTCGATGGTCACGACCCCGTTAACCAGCAGATGCACGATCCCTTCTGCATACTGGGTGGGGTTTTCATAGGTGGCGCGATCCTTAAGAGATTTCAGATCGATCACGGCAATATCCGCGAATGCCCCTTCGGCTATCTTCCCTCTACCGGTCATTCCCATTTTTTCTGCCGGAAGATAGGTCATGGAGCGAATCGCCGCGGTGAGGCTCATAAGTCCATCATCGAGGCAGTACTTTTTCAATTTCCGAGCGAACGCCCCGTAAAATCGTGGGTGGGCTCCTTTTATATCCCTTGACCATGTCATGCCGTCCGAACAGGTGAACACATAGTGGTTGGGCATGAAATCCCGCATCGCCTTCTCATTGTGGGCAAATGCGATAACGGTGGGCATGCTGTCGCCGCATACAATGTCCACATAACAATCAAGGGAATTTTTGCCTTCTGCTGCGGAGATATCTTTCAATGTCTTGCCCTTGTATTCGGGCTTCCCCTCGTATTCTAAAAATATGATTTTGTCCGGAGGTATATCGACAAAAACCTTTTCGATTGCCGAACCGATCTCCCTTTTTCCTGCCTCTGTCTTATACTCCTCGGCGATACCTCCGGTTGCCTTCTTGAAGCGGCTCGGCAGCAGAATGCACAGTTCGCTTGCACCGGCCGTGTAAGGGTAGCTGTCGGTGGTAACGTCAAGGCCTTCTTTACGGGCAGCCTCGATAAGATTCAGCATTTGGGACGCCTTCACGCCGTTATGGGGGGCCTGGAGCTTCAAATGGGAGATCTGGACGGGCGCCCCGGATTGTCTCCCGATCTCAATCGCCTCCCTGATGGCCTCGAGCACGGCGATTTTGCCCCCTTCAAGGACTGCTCCCCGTTCGTCGCGCATGTGGGTGGCATAGATGCCTCCGTACCGGTTCACTACTTTGCTGAGTTCGATGAGTTCCTCCGTGGTGGCATTGATACCGGGGGCGTACGCAAGGCCCGTGCTCATTCCGCAGGCGCCTTTCTTCATCTCCTGTTCCACCCTGGCCTTGAAAGTATCCAATTGTTCAAGGGTCAATGCCTTGGGCTGGTTATCCCCGAACAGTTCGTACCGGATCCTTCCGTGGGGCACAAGGTGCATGACATTGGTACCGAAGTGTATGGATTCCACTATGGCGAACCACTTGGCCGTATCACTGATGGAATTGCCGCAGTTCCCGGTTACCACCGTCGTTACACCCTGGTAGAGGGCGTTGAAGTTGCCTTCAAGTTCCTTTTTGTCCTCCGGTAACAGCCCATCGAGATCGCCTGAAAAAACCATATCCGAGTGCTCATGGATGTCTATGAACCCGGGAGTCACGATGCATCCGTCGGCCTTAAGGATTTTGGAGCTCTTTCCCTTCAGCTTTCCGACGGCGACGATCTTATCGCCCACAATGCCGATGTCCGCTCTGTAGGGAGGCTTCAGGGTGCCGTCATAAATCTTTCCTCCTTCAATAACAATGTCGTAGGAATCCTTCTTTTGTTCGGCATCTGCCGTTGGCCATGGTGTTATCAACAGCAATATCAGCACCGCGACATACAGCGAGGCTTTCGGTAGCGATAACGAACAATTTTTCATGGTTCCCTCCCTCTGCAAGGTGAATCGTTCTTTGCACGATAGTGTTATCCCATGCTCGACAGCAAACGGTTTGCCAATGCAATCCGCTATTCCCATAGACTTTATCTGAGATCAGATGCCCTCCGCCGCAGTTTTAAGAATAGCCTCCTGAAATATAGTTGCTCAGCTGATCGATGAGAAATTCCTTGTGAGAAATAATTGATTTGACAACATCGCCGATAGAAATAATCCCCATGAACTTTCCTTTGTCAAAGACGGGAAGATGCCGGACATGCTTTCCCGTCATGAGAACCATGCATTCCTCCACCGTATTTTCCGGTTTTACATGATAGAGATTGGTTGACATTACTTCCTTGACCAGCGTGTCTTTCGACGTTTTGCCCTGAAGAATGATCTTTCTCGCGTAATCACGTTCAGAGATAACGCCGGCAACCTTCTTCCCATCCATGACAATAAGTGCACCGATCTCGCGTTCGCTCATAAGTTTCAGTGCGTCCAAAACCGTTGCGTCGGGGCTGATTGAATGAACTTTCTCAGGCTTTCCATCCAGAATGTCTCTGACGTGACTCATATCTGTTCCTCCCTTCATGGGTCTTTTATTACTTATTAGATGTCATATTAATATGTTTGCACCTCAAAATAAATGAGAAATATGATCGGTACATCATTTTCTCTGGCGAAATGCCGTGGGAAAATCTCAGCGGTTCTGTGATATGGTGGTAGCTGTCGCTATTACCCCGGGATAAAAAAGTCTTCAATTGAAAAGCGAGTGCATTTTCCGCCCGGTCCTGTCGGGTTACCGTGCGAAGACAAATAAACATTTTACCTGGCTAACGTAGATTCCCCATAGGTCGTTGCGGGACGTTTCAATTTCCTGTTTGACAGGCATGGCGGCATTGCGGTAGCATCAAACTTTCAGTAGAACGGTGACATTGCGAGGGAAACCGAGACGTGCTGACTGAGAAAGGTTTTCATATCTTTGTTTTATGTCATTTCCCTGAGGAGCAATGGCGACGAGAAATCTTAATGATATCTAGATATTAAAGATTTCTCCCCTCGGTCGAAATGACACCAGTCGACATTGTGCAAAACTTTCACTGAATGACCCCCGTGAATAGAAGGTAATAGAATGTATAGGTATAGGCATGGGAAGCCTTTACAAGGTAGCGTATGTGCTGGCAGCTGTTCTGGTACTGAGTGCCCTCTGGCACTTTGTTCTTCCTCCTGATATGGAAACGATCTTCAAGATTCGGTTCAGTGCCTACGTGGCGCTCATTTTCATTGTTATCTACTTCATCTTCAAAAACATCATATTCGGGAAAAAGCAAGAGCAGCGGATTGGTGTCGGTCGATCATGGAAAAGCAAGCGGCTGCGCCCCAGGGCGCAGCCGCTTGTTACTCTTAGTATGTGGGGCTTGTCCATTCAGGAAAGAATGCCGGCCGCATCGGGTCCCAGCGGCCTACCAGGCGGTCGAATGTGGGATCGGGAAGTGTTTCCTTGAATATGTTGTAATAGTAAAGCTCTTCCACCGAAGCCAGCAGGGGATTCCCTTCCGCGCTGTTGAACGCCTTCAGGTCATCTTCCGATATGACGCTTTCAGCATGCCGGCGCATGATGTACGCTACGCCGGAGCCCTGGGCGAAGAATCGCTTCGTCTGGTAGATGATATGTTCGGGGAGGCACCCCTCGAATGCCTGGCGAAGGATCCACTTCCCCGTCTGTTCTTCGCCGACGATTTTGTGTTCCAGGGGAATCTTCAACGCAAAGTCCATGACCCGGGCATCGAGGAAGGGGGTCCGGCTTTCATAGGAATTGGCGGCGTTCAGCCTGTCCAGACGCTGCAGCGCCGTGTTGTGGGCCACGTTGATGAGGCTATCAATAATGCCGGCGAGTTCCTCGGGATTGCGGGCCTGCTTGTACTGGCCGTCGTATCCGCCGAAAAATTCGTCCGCACCCTCACCGGTGAGAACACACTTGGATTTTCCCTGGATGAATCGGCCGGCGAGAAAGTTGGCGATTGCCCCGTGGACACAGCTCTCTTCATACATCTCCTGATGGTGGATGGCAAGGGGCAGGATTTCGCTTATTTCCTTTTCACCGAACATCAGGACATGGTGTTTAACCCCCAGGTAGGCGGCTACATCCTGTGCCAGGGGAAGGTCCTGTCCTTTCTCCATGCTTACGGTGAAGCATTCGATATCCGGTTTTATCTCATGGGCCATCCATGCGATGAGGCTGCTGTCCAGGCCTCCGCTCAGCAAAATGCCTGTGACGGCATTGTCTTTCATCCTTTTTTCCGTCGCTTCGATGAGAAGCTCCCTGACTGTTTTCTTGGCCTGCTCGTAATTCTCGAAGTCCGGAGTTTCGACAGCCTCGTTCCCATATTTAAAGAAGCCCGTCTGGCGGGAATAAACATAGCCCGGCGGAAATTCCCTGACGTCGGTGCTGACACCGACGAGCGCCTTGGCTTCGGATGCAAAACACAGATTTCCATTCCCGTCATTTCCGTAGTAGAGAGGCTTGATGCCTGCCCAGTCCCGGGCAAGGAAAAGCCGTTCTCCGTCGACGACAGCACAGGCGAAGTCTCCGTCGATCCTGGAAGCGAAATTACGCCCGTACTTCTTATAGAGGCTGAGGACCTCGGCGGCGTCACCTTCGTTGTTCACGTTCCGGTTGTATACCCGGCCGTCAAGCGTGACCGCTACATCCTCTTCCGATGAATAGTGGGCGTTCCGTTTTCTGCCGCCGACATTCAATTCGTTACATCCGATATGAACGGTGCTGTTTTCATGTTTCCATGTTTCATCGGGACCCCGGTAGTTGATCCTTTCGAGCATTAGATCCAGGGTGCCGCTGTCGTTACCTAAAACTCCGGCAATTCCTGCCATGACAGATACTGTCCTCCCTTTCTTTTATTGTTTATCCGATGAATCCTTCTGTTGCGCGGATTCCTCTCGTCATTCGATTTGCGGCGGAAATCATATCCCTTCAGCATGCGTTGTGAATTTCATCGGTGTGTGAGCAGCCGTTATGCGGCCTGATATGAATCGAGCACGCGAACCGCCGCAAAGCCGTCGGCACAGTATGCGTCAGCGCCGATTTCCCTGGCAAACTCTTCCGACACGGCGGCCCCTCCGATGAGTACCTTGACGGATTCCCTGAGGCCTGCTGCTTTGAGCGCTTCTATAATATCTCCCATGACCAGCATGGTCGTTGTCAGGAGCGCCGAAAGGCCAAGATACGCGGGCTTGTTTTCCCGCACGTACTCGACAATTTTTTCCGTGGGCACGTCGATGCCGAGGTCATCCACCTCGTAGCCCGCTCCCTTGATCAGGATGGCCACAATGTTCTTACCGATGTCATGAATGTCTCCCTTGACGGTGACAATGGCGAATTTTCCCTTGCCGGCGATGTCGGACGCCTCGAGATGCGGTTTCAGGATATCCATTGCTTCGCTTACCGCTTCTGCCGAAGCGAGCATATCGGGGACATAATATTCTTTGGCGTTAAATTTCCGACCCACGATTTCCATCCCCGCGGTGAGGCCGTCGGTGATGATCTTTTTTACCGGGAGCTTGCTGTCAAGAGCAATCTGTGTCAGTTCGACCACACCGGGGCCGGACAGCGTTTCGTCTATGCCTTCATCGTCCTGGGTAATTCGTCCCTGGATAACGTTTTCTTTCAGTTTCGCGATAATATCGTTCATAATCATCTCCCTTCTTCATAAATGTTGAGCCGAGGCAACAGGCCCGGTATTTCATTGAATATTCGTTTTGTTGTTTCACCGTCGATATGATCAACTGGTTTTTCGAGAAGTTCCTGCATCCGTTCCCAGGCAAGGTGAAATACCCTGTCGTGTTCCCTGTCTCCCTCAAAGGGATACAGGGGGGACAGAAGCCCGCTGCGCATGACTTTACGGATGTAGCTGATGTAAAGCTTCTGCGGCGTCGACAGAACCGTTCGTATCTGGTCAAGGACTTCGTTTATTTCCCCGTCGTCGATCCGGGGAGCCCTGAGGAAGTACTTGATCATGGTGAAGTGAGTGTCATCAAGCACCGCCTGCAGGGGAGAAAATACGGAATTGCAGTCGAGAAGGCCATAGGCACAGTGGAGAAACTGGGGGCCGCTCATGGCCACGGCGATATTCGAGAAGAGCCGTTCTATTGACGATTGCTGTCCTGGAATTTTCGCGTCGCTGACACCGGATGTCGAATAATTGGGAATCCCGTAAAATCTGGCAAGCTGCGCACAGTCGATGGTGTACTGACTTGTTTCAACAGCGCCGTAGGAATCGGTGAGCGTATCTATCCGCGTCTTC
>JAFGWZ010000174.1 GCA_016936905.1 Deltaproteobacteria bacterium
GAACGGCGTCCGGGCTATAACGTGGTCATTTCATATTTTTCGCAGAACCTGGCGGACACGCTCGATCCGGGTCTAACCGTCCTCCAGACTCTCAACGTGGCCGCCCCCGGGGCGCCGGACCGAGAACTGAGGACCATTCTCGGCTGCTTTCTCTTTTCCGGCGATGACGTCTTCAAGCCCGTATCGGTGCTGTCGGGAGGAGAGAAGAGCAGGCTCGCCATCGCCACCATGCTCCTCAAACCGGCGAATCTGCTCATCTTCGACGAACCGACGAATCACCTCGACGCGCCCTCCAAGGCGGTCCTGCAGCGGAGTTTGCTGAACTATTCGGGCAGTTATGCCATCGTCTCCCACGACCGTGACTTTCTGGCCCCCCTGATCAACAAGGTCGTCTCAATCGGAACGGAAGGCCTCGATATATTCCCAGGCTCGGTGGATGACTATCTCGCCCACCTGCGGCGTACCGAGGAAAAACCGGCGTCACCGGAAGCGGCAGGGGAAAATAGATCGCCGTCACGGTCGGAAAAGGAACGGAAACGGGTCGAGGCGGAAAAGCGGCGCTCCATCCATGGAAAACTCAAACCGCTGAAGGAAAAGCAACAAATGCTTGAAGCGGGTATCACCGACGGGGAAACCCGGAAGGCGGAGATCGAATCGGCTTTTTCCGATCCTGAGACATACACCGACGAAAAGATCATTCAAAATCTCCATATCGAGCACGATCAGATCGCCTCCCGGCTTGAAACGCTCTATGCCGAATGGACGGAGGTCGAAGAACTGATCGAGGAGATATCAAAAGAATAGCCTGGCCATCCGCCACCAGCCATATTGTAAAGATCTGCAATCCCCGTTCGGGCTGAACGGTCTTGACCGCCGGGCTATTCTCCTCTATACTTTCCCGAAACCGACGGCATTACTTGCCATAAAAAAGGAGCTTCGTACCATGGGAAGGACATTGTCACGTCAAATGACTTTTCCCGCCATGATACCCTTTACGAATGCCCGTCTGTACGTCTATGCCGCCTGCTTCGTCGCCGCCGACGTTGCAATCCCAAGATTTTTCCATTGGCTGCATCCGCTTGCAGGACCTCTATTTCAACCTATGTACTTCATTATACTCCTGGCGGGACTCATGATGGGCTGGCGGGGAGGTTTGCTTGTTGGTATCGCAACCCCCCTGGTGAGTTTTGTTCTTTCCGGAATGCCGCCTCATGCGGTTCTGCCCCGGGTTTTTATGGAATGCGTCTGTTACGGATTCATTGCCGGCATGATGAGAGAGCGATACCGGACAAATACGGTCGTATCGGTGGTTACCGCCATAATTGCAGGAAGGATTGTCACCGCAGCGTTTCTTCTGCTTCTCCCCGGGTACGGCATCCCGGCAGTCTCGGAAATAATGTGGGGTGCCGTGAATCTGGGATGGCCCGGGATCGGACTGCAGATCATCCTTCTGCCTCTGATGCTCCATCTTCTTGAATACAACATCTGCAAGGAGTCATAGCGATGGATTATTCACGAAAATCCTTCCATCTCTTTCTCGCCAGCAAAGACACGCTCTGGATCAGCCGACAGGACAGCATTATATACCGTTCCGAGAAGAAGGGAATCGCTCCCCTCGTCGATTACCTAGCGGGACACCAGCCCCCCGGGGAGGACGTCGTCGTATATGATCGCGTTGTCGGTAACGCCGCGGCACTGTTGATCGGGAAACTCCCATGCAAAGTGGTCTATACGTACACCGTGAGTGAGATAGCCCTGAAAACGATGACCGCCGCCGAAATCGACTGTCATTACACAAATGTGACCCCCCATATCATAAACCGAACGGGGGATGGAATGTGCCCGTTCGAAAAGGCATCCATGGGCAAATCGGCCGATGAATTCCTGAAATTTCTGAGGACATCACAACCTCCCGCGCTGGGAACACCGGCGTGACCGAACAGGTATTGTCTATGCGTGACACAGTCTTTTACCCCGCTCAGGATGATATGAGAGAAAGGATGGCGTCGCTCCGCCGACTTCTGAACAGCCTGCATACCCCCTACGGCGCCGGCGATTCCGTTGCCGTAAAGGTCCACTGGGGGGAACGGGGCAACACAAGCTTTCTTCCTCCCGACTATGCCCGTGAAATCGTTCACTGGCTTCACGACTGCGGCATGAAGCCTTTTGTCTTCGATACAACCGTTCTTTATTCGGGAGGCAGACGCACGGCATCGGATTCTCTGAAAACCGCCAAAGATCATGGGTATTCCGAAGCATTTCTCGGATGTCCCATCGTCATCGGCGACGGTCATGACGGCAGGGATGTCATCGATATCGACGCGAAATTCAAGCACTTCGATACGGTTCAGGTCACCCGCCAGGTGGAAGCGGCCGACGGGTTTCTCATCTTTTCCCACTTCAAGGGGCACATGGCCGCGGGGTTCGGCGGAGCCATCAAGAATATCTCCATGGGATTCGCGTCACGGGCGCAAAAGCAGCGGATGCACTCCGACGTTCACCCTGTCCTTCAAAAGGGAAAATGCACCATGTGCGGCCTCTGCGTTGACGTCTGCCCGACAGGCGCTGCTCATTTTCCCGAAGGCAGCGATTATCCGGAATACGATCGGGATCTGTGCATCGGGTGCGCTCAATGTATCGGGCTCTGCCCGGAAGTTGCGCTGAAAATTCTATGGGAAACGGATGCCACGGTGTTTCAGGAGAAGCTGGTGGAAACGACGGCCGCCGTCTGGAAGCGGATCAAAGAGAAAACCCTCCTGGTAAACGCACTGTTCACCATAACCACCGACTGTGACTGCTGGCCGGGACATAACCCGGTCATCGCACCGGACATGGGATTCGTCGGGGGATACAACCCCGTTCATGTCGACAGGGAATCGCTGAATCGCATAGGAGAAGATGTTTTCACCACGGCACACCCCGCCGTACCCTGGCGGCGACAATTCGACTATTGGACAGAAATCGGCATCGGTGAATAAATCATCTGTTACTGGAGATATAAGGGTTAAATCACACACTGTGCCGGCTATGGCGTGTCGATACCCCGATCGCTCCGGCATCACCCACCGCACGAGAAAGAACGGGCCGTTCATTTATTTTCTTGATAACGAATAGCAACATATGCTTTATGGTAATGTGTATGAACAGGGTGGCATGCCGGCACAATTTATCATCTTACGCTTAACAGCCGATGAATCCTCTTGGGAAGATTCGGAGGAGCAGGGACACGTCTCGATGTATCACATAGAGAACTGTCTTTTTCAACATTTCGAATCACTTGCATGACATCACCACACCGTTTCTCCGCTGCATCGCATGTCATTGCAAAAGGAGACGATGGTCGTCTTCCAGAAATGAGAGAAACCATCGGGAGTTTAATCATGAACTCACATTCCACTGTTGAAAAACTGAAACGGGAAATCGAACGCATGGAAAAGGAAAATAACAACCTCCGATTAATGGCCCACAATTATCGCGAAATATTCAACGACAGCGATGACGCCTACTATGAAGTTGATCTTGCTGGCAATTTTACCTATTTCAACGATTCGCTGTGCCGCCTCATGGGATATGAACGGGATGAACTGATGGGGATGAACAACCGATCATATACCACAGAAGAAACGGCCCGCAAAATGTATCATATTTTCAACACTGTATACACCACAGAAAAGCCCTCCTATGTAAACGATTATGATATAATCAGGAAAAATGGCCAGACGATAATTATAGAACTGTCGGTTTCTCCTCTGAGGCAACCGGATGGAACCATTGTCGGCTTTTGCGGCATAGGCCGTGACAAAACGGAGCGAAGAAGGGCCGAGATGCTTCTGAAGGAATCGGAACAGCGTCTCGCTGACATCATTAATTTTCTACCTGATGCGACGCTTGCGATCGATAACGATGGAACGGTCATCGCGTGGAACCGGGCAATAGAGGAAATGACCGGTGTGCAAGCGGAGCACATCCTCGGGAAGGGGAATTTTGAATACGCACTCCCTTTTTATGGTACACGGAGGCCGATACTCGTCGATATGGTCCTGAGAGAAAGCGATGATATCGAAAAAGGCTATCACGTCCTTCACAGAGAAAAAGACGTCCTCATTATTGAAACCGATGTCCCGAAAGTTAAAGGAAAGCCTGCCTTTCTCTGGGCGAAGGCAAGCCCGATATACGATCGCAATGGAACGATCGTCGGAGCAATTGAAAGCATTCGCGATATTTCGAAGCAGAAACGGTCCGAGAAGGTCCTCAGGGAAAGCGAGGCAAAATATCGGGAGCTGGTACAGAACGCGAACAGCATTATCCTGCGGCGAGACACCGAAGGAAACATAACGTTTTTCAATGAATTCGCGCAAAAGTTCTTTGGGTATACGGAAGAGGAAATCATCGGTAAAAACGTCATCGGAACGATCGTTCCGGAGAGAGAATCGACGGGGAAAGACCTCGCGTCAATGATCAGAAACAGCGTCACAGATCCCGATGGATATGTAGCGAACGAAAATGAAAATATGTGCAGAAATGGGAAACGAGTCTGGGTTTCATGGACCAATAAACCAATCAGAGACAAAACCGGGATAATCCAGGAATTCCTGTGCATCGGAACGGATATCACCGAGCGCAAAAAATCCGAGGATGCCCTCTCCGTTGAAAAGGCTTATTTTGAACAACTCTTTGAAAGCGCACCGGAGGCAATCCTTATCGCCGACAATACCGGCCGTCTTCTGCGCGTAAACAGCGAGTTCACCCGTATGTTCGGGTATTCGAGCAAGGAAGCGATCGGGCAGCTCATTGATGAGCTGATTGCGCCTGAAGAATTGTTCGAGCAAGCACTGTCGCTGACCAGAGACGTCACCAGGGGAAAGCTGGTATCGCAGGAAACGATACGCCTTCGCAAAGACAGGAGCCCTGTCCACGTTTCCGTACTCGGAACGCCGATAGAGGTGGACAAAGGTCAGGTGGCGGTCTATGGTATCTACCGGGATATCTCGGACCGCAAATACCTCGAGGCACAGCTTCAGCAGGCGCAAAAGATGGAAGCGGTCGGCACACTGGCAGGCGGCATCGCTCATGACTTCAACAATCTGCTCATGGGAATTCAGGGAAGAACGTCGCTCATGCTGATGGACATCGATCCTTCCCACCCCCATTATCACCATCTCCGACAACAGGAAGAAATAGTAAAAAGCGGGGCCGATCTGACGCGACAGCTTCTGGGATTCGCCCGCGGCGGCAAATACGAGGTAAAACCGGCAAATATCAACAAAGTTATCGATAAATCGTCGGAAATGTTCGGACGGACCAAAAAAGAGATCACCATACAGAAGAGCTATGACGAGAACATCGGCATCGTTGAGATCGACAGGTCTCAAATGGAGCAGGTATTCGTCAATATTTTTATCAACGCCTGGCAGGCCATGCCGGGCGGTGGGAGCGTCTATATTGAAACGACCAATATATCTGTCGAGGAAAAGACGGCGGCGGTGTATGGCGTCAAACCCGGTGAATACGTAATGGTATCGATTACTGATACCGGTGTCGGCATGGATGAGGCAACAAGGAAAAGGATATTTGAACCTTTTTTCACGACAAAAGACATGGGTCGGGGAACCGGCCTGGGGCTGGCCTCGGTGTACGGCATTATTAAAAACCATGACGGCTTCATCGATGTTAAAAGTGAAAAGGGGCGGGGCTCCACGTTTAATGTGTATCTTCCTGCAGTACAAGCAGAGATCGCGGAGGAAACAACTTTGCAGAGTACTGAACTCATAAAAGGAACCGAAACGGTACTGTTGGTTGACGATGAGGATATGATATTGGAAGTCGGCGCCGCAATTCTGGAGAAACTGGGATATGCGGTCGTTCTGGCAAAAAATGGAAAGGAAGCGGTGGATCTGATCCGGGATGATCCAACCCGCTTCGACCTTGTCATTCTTGATATGATCATGCCCGAAATGGGAGGCAGCGAGGCGTTGCCCATCATAAACAGTATCAAGCCGGACGCCAAAGTGCTGCTTTCAAGCGGTTACAGCCTTTATTCAACGACCGATGAAACGCTCAAGGAAGGGTGCAGCGGTTTTATTCAAAAACCATTCAGCATGGGAGAATTGTCGGTGAAAATCAGGGAGGTTCTTGCTGGCGGCGATGAGTCGCCCCGGCGGTAACCGCGGAGCGATGACACGTATGATACTCGGAATCCGCCCCCGAGGCACTACGAACCCACAATTAACGCACATACACAGGGTTGCTGAAAATCCACGGCCTGAAGGAGCCCCATGATTTCAAATACACCTCTACCCGGTAGACCCCCTTGTCGGTAATCGAAGCCTTTCTATGGGCGGTCTGACCCTCCCACCAGAGAACCCCGTCCCTGATAATGCGAATCTTCGCTGAAACGGGAACACGAATCGAAAGCTCCGCATGATTCTTCAAAATGAAGGTATCTCCCATGGTGACAGCGTTGCCGCCATCGGAAATAACAAATTCAAATCCTTTCGCATTGTGAAAATACTCCATGGCAATATACGCCCGCCCTCTCGAAAGGGCATTAAGAACAACTGATATGTCCCTGTTGCCATCGCGCCGTAAAGGCTCATCGGAAAGCACATGGGTCCTTACAAATCGAAACGCTCTTGAAAAGGGAAACACGCTGAGAGTAAACGCGCCAATCCTCCACGGAGTATCATGATTATCCAGTTCGCCGATGCCGACGACCTTGCGTTGCCGGGCCAATTTGTCCCAGCGTTCCAGCGTGACCCGCCTTGGACCTCGAAGGAAGAACACCGGACATAGATAGCTCATCACGGACAGGAGGTAACTATTGAGGGACGATTGCCAGTCGCTCATGAAATCCCATATGCCTATCCCCGCATAGCCGGACACACCCCACTCTGTCCATGGAAAGTGTTTCACGTGAAACAATTCCGTTCCTTCATGATCAGGATGGGCGATAAATCCGATACCCCCCTGCCGGTTCACCTCATCAATGTACACCTGCGGCGGTATGTCTTCGCCCTCATCAACGGCAATGGGGGCATGTATTCCAAAGGCAAGGTAGTGATTGAAGCGGGGGGTGATCTCCTGCCCCACGATGAGCAGCACTTCGTCATGCCACCCTTCCATCCCCTTCTCCCGGGCGGTCAGGCACGCGTGATCGGTAAGCATGAGGAAATCGATGCCGGTCCTCCGTGCCGCGCTGAGGATATCCTTCAGCGGCACCCTCCCGTCGAAGGAGTATTCCGAGTGAAAATGAATTATTCCCGTATAGTCCTGCAATGCGAGCATTTATCTCCCGACCGGAGTGCCGCCGCCGAGTCGGCCGCCGCCGGCTTGTCAATCTTCCCGATACAGATCCCGAACATTTATATTGTTATAGGGAATCACGGGGATTTTATCAAATGGTAAAAACGGGGGAAGGGCGATTATAGGCGCAAGGTTCGAGGCAAAAGGCTACAAGGCAAAAAAGGACTTCTCTTCCCGTTAACCACCCTTTGCGCCGGTTAACTGATGTAATGTCCCGCATAACGCTTCATTGCCAATGCCCCGCAACGGGCAGGGCTCACAGAGCGGCTTTTTCCTGCAATAGTCTTTTCCCGTGTGGACAAAAAGGGCGTGATACTGATTGAACAGCCCCACGTCATGGGGGAGATTGTCCATGAACAGCTTCTGAATATCCTGATAACTCCACGCATCGGTAATCATTCCTGTTCGCTGCAATATCCTTTGCGTGTATGTGTCAACGACAAAAATTGCCTTCCCGCCGGCATAGAGCAGAATGCTGTCGGCCGTTTCTTCGCCGATCCCCGGCACGGTCAACAATTCAGCCCTCAATGCCCACATATCCCGGTCAAACATGGCATCAAGCGATGAATCATATTCGTCATGAAGAAACCGCAGAAATGCCTTTAATCGTTTCGTCTTTACATTGTAATATCCCGACGGGCGGATAAGGCGAGCAACTTTCTCGTCCGGTTCCCGGAGCGGCCCGCCCGGATCGATCAGGCCATGCGCCCTGAGATTTTCGAGTGCTTTTTCCACATTCTTCCAGTTCGTGTTCTGGGTCAGAATCGCCCCGAAGATGACTTCCAGCGGTGTAGCGGCAGGCCACCAGTTACAATTGCCGAAATGTCCATTGAGCCGGTCATATATCATCAGGAGGGCTTCCGCATTGCCTATCTCTTGAGTACTCCTCATGTCCGTCTCTCCTCTCTTCCGTCGCTGCCGAACGAACCGCCTGCTTAAGGTCTATCCCTCCGCACCTATCGAGCTAACGTCCTCCCGCGAAAGAGGGCCGCTTCTCCTGATCCTCGGACGAGACAATAAAAAAGGGAAGGCACCTTCCTTCCCCTTTCCGACCCTTGGTGAGAAAGCTTTGCATAACAGTAGACAACATCTTCAATGTCATTCCCGTGAGAACGTGAATCTGATGTTTACAAACAGTTATAGATCCCCAATCACGTTGGGAATGACAACATGATTCGTTATGCAAAACTCTCGGTGAAAATGCCTGCCGCCGCCCGCCCGTCCTTACGGCGTTACCCCCCCCGGATTTTTCCTCGGATCAATGGCGTGGTGATGGCGCACTCGGTGGTCTCGTCGCTCCCGTTACTTCTGGACAGGGATGAAGATTTTTTCACCGTTTCTCTCGATCCAGAGAAGCGCGCTGCCCTTGGCATAGGTCTTCTTCATTGCCAGTTCATAGTCGCGGATAGAAACTATTTTCACCTTGTTCACCTCAAGGATCACGTCTTGTACCATGATTCCCGCTTCGTCCGCGGGACTCCCGTCCTGTACGTCCCGAACAATAACACCGTCGGTACTTGATAATCCAAGGTGCTGGGCAATTTCAGGCGTTATTTCCTGCACTGATATGCCGAAGAATTCTCCCGTCGTTTCCCGCTTGGCCAACGTTTCCTGTTCCGGCCGCTCCGCTATCTTGACAGTATAAACTTTATGATTTCCGTTTCTTACAATGGTCACCTTCACCGAATGTCCCACGTTTTTTTCAGCGATGAGCCTAAGAAGGTCGTGGGTGTCTTTGACGGGTTTCCCGTCCACGGCTATGATAACGTCTTTCGGCTCGATCCCCGCCCTGTCGGCGGGGTCTCCCTTGAACACATCGGCAACAAGGGCTCCCTCCCGGTTTTTCAGATCAAGACTTTTCGCGAGTTCCTCGGTGATATCCTGAACGGAAACGCCAAGCCATCCACGGATAACCTTCCCCCTTTCCTTCAAGTCGGGCAGTATACCCTTCGCCATGTTCACCGGAATGGCAAACCCGATCCCCTGGCCCTGCGCAACAATAGCAGTATTGATGCCGACCACCTCCCCGGAGAGATTGAACAGCGGCCCACCGCTGTTTCCCGGATTAATCGACGCATCCGTCTGTATGAAGTCATCATAGGGCCCTGCGCCGATAACCCGCCCCTTGGCACTGACAATACCCGCCGTAACCGTCTGGGAAAGACCAAAAGGATTGCCGATCGCAATGACCCAGTCACCGACCCGAAGATCGGAAGAATCTCCAAGCTTCGCCACGGGGAGGCTGTCATCGGTCTCTATCTTGAGCAGGGCAATATCGGTATTCTTATCTTTTCCAACCGTCTTTGCCTTATATTCCCGGTCATCCGACAGTTTGACGATTATTTCATCCGCCTTTTCCACTACGTGAAAATTGGTAAAGATGTAACCGTCATTGCTGATGATAAATCCCGAACCAAGGCTCCGCTGCTTGAACTGCCGTTGCGGCATGTCACCGAAAAATCGTTTGAAAAACTCGTCACCGAAGAACTGGTCGAACGGCCCCCCCTGTCCAAAGTGGCGGCTGAATGGCACCATGCCGCCCGAGGTCAGCGTCTTGGTCGTTCTGATATTTACGACCGCCGGTTTTAATCGCTCGGCGAGGTCAGCAAAAGAAAGCGGCACACCTCTCATATCGACGGAACCGGCCGCGAGAGCCTCGCTTGCCATCGTACCTCCCGACATGGTCGGGACAGCAACAATTCCCGTCGACATCAGGGCGATAACGCCCATGAAGCATGCTGCAATTAATATTAAAAATGATTTTCTTTTCATAATCGACATTCTCCGCCTCCGTTATGAGTTATTGTATGGTTATTCGAAACGCCGTCGTTCTATCCCTCGACAATGACAGGATTGGTCAATCGACCGATACGCTCTATCTCTATGGTGACTGTATCTCCGTTTCCCAGAAAGACCGGGGGTTCACGGGTAAATCCCACGCCATCGGGGGTTCCGGTCATAATAACAGTCCCGGGGACCAGTGTCATCGATTCACTGAGATCGCTTATGATGGTAGGAATATCGAACAGCATATTCGACGTGCTCGAATCCTGCATTACAGTGCCGTTGAGAATGGCCCTGATTTTCAGATCGTTCGGGTTCTGTATCTCGTCTGCAGTTACCAGCCACGGCCCGAGGGGACAGAAGGTGTCGAAACTCTTTCCCCTCGCCCATTGATTTTTCTGCTTGTGAAACTGCCAGTCCCGGGCACTGACATCATTTCCGCAGGTATATCCCAGGATGTAGTCGCAGGCCTCCTCCGGCCTGACGTTTTTCGCCGTCTTGCCAATAACGACCACGAGTTCAGCTTCATAGTCAACCTCGTCAGGACCCGCCTTGGGCAATATAATCGGCCGGGCCGGGCCGACGACGCTCGATACCGCCTTCATGAAGACGATCGGTCTCTCGGGATATACCACATCAGTTTCTTCGGCATGACTTCCATAGTTGAATCCAAGGGCAAATATGTTCGGCGGCTCTATCGGTGACAGGAGGGAAACGACACGTTCCACCTTCTTGGTTATGACTATGGTATCGAAAATATCACCCTTTATGATTGCCGCTCTCTTCGCGTCCTCCGATTCAGGAACGCCTCGACAGACCTCCCCTTCTCCATTCAAAAATCGAATTATTTTCATCTTCATCTCCCGGATGGGTCGTCTACACTGCCGTTACAAATGATTCCTCTTTGACGGCTTCGTAAAAATCCGATCTCTGCATTACGCTGCATCTCTTCCCCGCGTTCGCGAGGACAAGCTCTGCGGCGTACCATACGTACGCCTCATTCCTCTAGATTCGCAAGCCGTGATCTCGGCTTTTTTACAAAGCCGTCTGAATGTGGACTTACGAGACCATCCTCTTTCGCTTAACAAAGATTATTATAACCATTGCCTCCGAAAATTCAATGAACATTTTATTAATTATTGGCTACTGTGTTTACGGGCTCCATGCAGGGTGCGAAGGGCGCCGTTTCAGGAGGGCGTTTCTGCTGTGTCCCCCCTTATTTGGTGTTTCACGTGAAACAGTGAATCCCTGTAACCTCGGGGAAGAATTATCAATGCGGAGTAGTGAACGTACCTTAACACGTTGTTGAACCTCATCGAAAAATAACCCAAATTAGTTGACATTCAAAAAGATTCCCGCCATATAGAGACAAACATCATCTGACCGGGATAGAATCCATGACGGGAATCGTTGAAAGCATCGGCGGCGGGGCCATATCCGCCATGAGTTCGTTTCGAAGCACTATTTTCGCCGCAGCCGTCACTATTTTCAAGGCTTTCAATAAAGAAATCTGCAACAGCGCCAGTTTTTCTGTGCTGATAAGCCAGATATACTTTACCGCCGTAGAGATCCTGCCGATGTTTATCGCCATCTCGGTGCTGCTCGGCACATTGGTCATGGGCATCCTGTTTCAGACCATCAAGGAAATCGGCCTCGATCAGCACCTCGGCAGAATCCTCGTGGGATTTGCCGTGACGGAACTCTCACCGTTTGTCACCGTTCTATTGCTGGCACTCCGCTCCAGTTCGGCGATCAACACGGAAATCGCCGTCATGAAAGTAAACCGGGAAATCGATACCCTCACGGCATTTCGCATCGATGCGGACCGGTACCTTTTTATTCCCCGCATAGTCAATGGTATGATTTCGCTGGTACTGTTGAACGGCCTTTTCTCCATCATCCTCGTGACAAGCGGTCTGATCTTCTCAAAGCTGATCTTTGGCATGGGGCTCGCAACCTATTCACAAATTCTGGCCGGTTCCGTTCATCTGTCCGATTCGATCATCCTCGTGGCGAAATGCCTGACCTTCGGATTCTTCATCACCCTTATCCCCATACTGTCGGGATTGAGGGCTACATATGACGTAACCACGATACCCGTTTCGGTCCTTCATGGAATGATCAGGGTATTCCTGGCGATTATCCTCATCGAGGTGCTGTCATTAGTAGCAAGATTTATTTAAGTTTTTTCGATGATACAACAGCTCTGGAAAACGGCATTGCCGCATTTGAGGCGGAATTTCCCGGTTATGTGCCCGTGTCCACGGATTATCCCCTCATCTCCAATCTGACCGTATGGCAGAATGTCGCGCTGATACGGCAATATCATGACAGGCTCTCCAAGAAGGAAGCTCGAAAACGTGTCCAGTCCTATCTTGAACGGTTAGACGTCGGCGGCAGCGCCGAGAAGAGGAATCCCCAGCTCAGCGCCGAGGAGCGGTTCAAAATCATGATGCTCCGGGCATCAATGATCGATGACGCTATCATTCTGGTCAGTGATCCCTTCAGAATGCTTCCCCATCATCGAAATGCGTCTTTTCTCTACGATGTAGCGATAATGCTTGACGATCTTTATACACAATGTCATATTTTCGATTACTCATCCAACCAGGACAGGTACAGAACGAACAATGCCCCGCAACATTGAAATCAAAGTAGGAATTTTCATTATTATCTCGGTACTCCTGATCGGCGCATCAGTGGGATACGTGGCGTATAAAAAAGATGCCTTTTCAAAGGTGTATACCTTCACCTTCATGTCAAAATCGGGAGACGGGTTCAGCGAGGGCATGCCGCTGGTATTCGCGGGCTTTAAAATCGGAACCGTCGACACCATGGCGCTGAGCGATAAGGGAACGGTGCTGATCAAGATAAATATACCCGAGCGGCACATCAAATGGACGCGAAAGAGCAGCATTTTTATTCTCGAACGCCCGCTGATCGGCCAGCCGAGAATCGTCGTGTATACCGACGAGATGGACAGCCCCGTTCTGTCAACAGACATGGCGCCTGAGATTTTCCATGTCGACAGCATCGATGAGGCGATTCACAAGGTACAGCCCCTCCTCACCAAGATCGACCGCATCCTCGACAACGTGGTGACCATAAGCTCAAAACTCTCTCAGAAAGAGACCCTCATGGAAATGGCGGTGGGAGACAAGGAAAGCGTATCGTCGGTAAACGAGTTTCTTCAGAGTATCGACACCATGGGAAGACGGCTGGATACCATCCTGTCCAAAGTAGATACGGTGATTGCCCGGACCGACCAGGGTCTTTACGGGAGTGACGGCCTCGTCGTCCTCCTCAGAACGGTTCTTACCGACATCATAGGCAAGCTTGATCGGCTCAACAGCGTCATTGACGATATCCCCACGGTAACCGGTCAGGTAGTCAGGTCAACGGGCGATCTTGACAATCTCCGAAAGGATATCGACGATACGATTCATGCCGTACAGGAACTTCTCAAAGATATCGACAAGATGATCCCGATGAAAAAGGAAAGGGAGATTAACGTGCCATGATGACCGGACGGATCTCTAAAGTTATCATTTTTTCCGCCGCTGTGCTGATTCTGACAGGCTGTTTTTCCAAAGCCGTTCCCGACTGGCAAAGTACCGGTTTCAGCCACCTGGAGAGTTTTAAAAAGGAGTTTCTATCCGGCGACGATGAACGGGCATCCCGCTCCTTTGAAAAGGCCATCGTAGAGATAAAAAAAAGTGGCCGTGTCGATATCCTGGCGAAGGCGTATCTTACCAGGTGCGCCGTTGCCGTTGCCGCTCTTGAAAAGGGGGAGTGCGGCGAATATCTGCAGATCAGGGATCTTCTCCAGGACAGAAAGGAAGACACATATTACGCGTTCATAACCGGCAACCGGGGAAAGGTTGATGAACGGCTGTTGCCCGAGGGGTACCGCCCTTTCTTCCACGCCCTGACCGTCGGTTCCGTCGCCGATATCAACAAAGCCCTCGAGGCGATGGAGTCCCCTCTTTCCCGCGTTATTGCCGCGGGGCTGTCGATCAAACAGGGGATCTTCGATGAAACAACCATCATCATGGCGATAGATACCGCTTCCTACCAGGGCTGGAAAAAGACCCTGGTCCGATACCTGGAAGCGCTGAAAGCCCTGTATGAAAGGAATGGCGAGAAAGCCCGTGCTGAAAGGGTACAGGAACGAATAAACGCCATGAGCCTCAAAAAATAATTATTTATAACGGTGGTCCGCCATGGCTGAAATCAAAAGCACCCTCGACCTCATGCTGGAAAAGACCAGACACATGACCCTTTCCGACGAGGAGAAAAAAGAACTGCTCCTCAAGGAAATAAATGGGAAAATCAAGGGATGGATCCAAAAATTTCGAGATCGCAGGCTTACTGCGGAAGAGATCAGGACAGAACTGAACCGGGCCCGGCAAGATTATGCGTCGGCAGAGGTCATAAAACTATTCAAAAAATCACTTATTCGGTCAATCGAACCCGACGGAGACAATGCCCCGGCATTCGATCTCCTCGAACGGGTCCTGGGAGAAGACACCTCACGCATGTCTCTTCTCCTCGACACATTCAACCGAGAGATGGAACAGGAAAAGAAGCGGATCGCTGACCAGAGGGGCCGGCAGTTGTCTGAACAGGGCATCTCGGGGAGCGCTGTCGTGCCGAATCATGTCAAGGATGGGGAATGGACGACGGCTTTCGCCGGGCGGCTCGCCGTCTTTACGGAAAAAAGGACTCTCATTGCAGATAGCTGAACCACACCTGCTCGACAATCTTGAAATTTGCCCGAACCTCATTACTGCCTATCAGTATTTCTCCATGGCCGGGCATGAGGTAGTCGACATCGAGCGATGCCAGTCGCTGGATACTCTCCTTCAGGGTCCGCCCCCTGCCTCCGGGCAGATCGGTCCGGCCGATACTCTGTTTAAAAATCACGTCCCCGGTGAAAAGAACCTTGTAGTTACCCCAATAGATGCTGACGGATCCGGGAGAATGTCCGGGGGTGGCAAGTATCCTGAAATGATTATCCCCGATATGCAGGTCGCCCTCGCGAAGAAAAAAATCCGGTTCCGGAATGTTCAGGTACCCTCCCGTTGCCTTTGAGATAAAGAAGAATTCCTCTTCGCTCATGGCGATCACGGCGGTCGATTCGTTGAACGCCTGAACGCCTTCAAGGTGGTCGGGGTGGCCGTGGGTAACCAGCACAACGTCTATATCGTCAAGAGACAGGCCTAATTCAACGAGACCCGATCTCACATTTCCCAAAAGGCGGCGATGACCGGGGTCGATGAGTATTCTTTTCGGCCCGTCGATCAGATAGGTGTTGCAGTTATTCGCCCGCGCGTCCCTCCATATAAACGCATGTAAGCCGTCGACGACATTCATTGTTTATCACTCCTTCTTCTACAATCAACGGGCTGTTGCCCGATCAAAAATTCATTTGAGCGGTCACCACCATAAAAGGCCCGGGGTAAAGGGCTCAAGGCGAAGGGCACCTGTCGAGTTTCGAAATTGCCCGGAGCAAGTTCTATATTTATAAAAAGGCTTCATGGACCCAGTGAAAATAAATGAGGGAAACAGCCCGTCAAGCGTCGGATCGGCCGTGACTCATGTCGGTTCCGCTCGTTCATCGGCCCGATCGCGCATTACGTCCGCCGGTTTTTTCCGCACCGATCAATTCGAGAATGTTTCGTGATACAACCCTCTCGTACTCATCGCTGCCGAGGCCGAGATTCTGTACCTTGAGGAGTTCATGGGCGGGAAACCCGAAGGGAAAATCACTTCCGAACAACAGCCGGTCCACCCCGTATCGATCGATGAACCGTTCCATTTCTCTGGTTGATGCCAGGGCGGTATCGGCGAATACGGTTTCGTTGTCCCAGACATCACGATCGAAGAGCAAAGAAAACCCGCCGTTCAGCCCTCCCATGTGGGGAATGATCACCGGCGTCCTTCCGTCGACCCGATCTAAAAAATATCGCGTATTCTCATATGACTCCTCCAGGACAATGGGGAGTTGCAACCGATAGGCCTCCTGGAGAAACTCTTCACATCGCGGATCATCGTAATGATAGACCGGTTCATGTTCATGCCGGTGCCACTTGATACCGTGATATCCCTTGCTCAGCTCTTCCTTTTTAAAATCATTCCACACGAAGTAATAGGCATAATGATCGTCATGCCGCTCTTGAATGTCCAGCAGGTAGTCATTGGCCATCTGTCGGCACGCCATCCATGAGGCCGTA
>JAFGWZ010000175.1 GCA_016936905.1 Deltaproteobacteria bacterium
ATTCGTTCATTTCCCGCCGGCAGGGGCTGCATCGTGTTGGTCGTTATTTCAGTTTCATCACTAAACAAGGGGAAGTAAACATTAAAGGTTGTTCCTTTGTCCGGTTCACTGCTCACCGAGATGGTGCCGTTATGACTTTCAACGATACCGTGAACGACCGAGAGCCCCATGCCCGTGCCTTTTGAACGCTCTTTTGTGGTGAAAAACGGATCGAATATTCGTTCCAGGACGTCCGGCGTCATCCCGTGTCCCGTATCACTCACGGTCAGCCTGACGTAAGAATCGGCAATCATTTTCGGTTGCCGTGATAAATCTTCATCTTCGATGTTGATATCGACGAGGCTGACCTCCATGATTCCGCCTTTTTCCTGCATGGCATATCCCGCGTTGGTGCAGAGATTCATAAGCACTTGCTGGATCTGGGTCGGATCGCCCACGACCAGAGAATCGCTGGCGATATTCTGGCGCATTTCGATTGTTGTGGGAAGTGACGCCCGGAGCAGCCGGAGCGCCTCTTTTATTATTATGCTGAGCCTGACGGGCCTTCGCTCCTGTTCTGTCTGCCGGCTGAAGGTGAGGATTTGCTTAACCAGTTCTTTTGCCCGATGGCTCGCGTTGAGAATTCTCTCCATCATCCATTTGGTCTGGTTTTTTTCCGAGTTCTCCGACATGATAAGTTCGGTGTATCCGATGATCGGCGTAAGAATATTGTTGAAGTCATGGGCAATTCCCGCAGAGAGTGTGCCGATCGCCTGCATTTTCAGCGCCTGGCGGAGTTCCACCTCCATGTTATGATGTTCTGTAATATCTTTTAAAATACCGACGAGGCCGATAGCATTGCCCTCCGAATCGAGATTGGGAGCTCCATTCATGTTGAAGAGACGCTCAGAGCCGTCTTTATGGAGAAGCACCCCATTAAAGGAGGTGATTGTTTTCCCCTCGTTCCTCACCCGTTTAAACAAGTCGATATAAACATCAGTATCTTCTTTTCTGGCAAAGTCTATGAAATATTTCCCCACAACCTCCCCTTTGAAATGTCCCAGAATCTTTTCCCATGCCGGATTAACATAGGTGAACATTCCTGTGATATCAAGGGTATAAATAATATCAGGAGCATTTTCGCTCAGCGCCCTGAATGATTCTTCCCGCTCCCGGATTAGCTGATAAGACCGTGCGTTGTTGATGCTTATTCCTATCTGAGGAGCGATTCCCATCAGCAGGTTGATGTCGCTTTGATTGAGCGTTCTGTCTGCCCGCGGACTGTCAACGGCAAGGATACCTTCTGATTGTCCCTCATAAAGAATCGGAACGCTGATAAAGGCTTTTACCCCCATTCGTTTCGCGAAGTCGATACTTCGCGGGGACATGACAGGTTCAACGTCCTTTAACTCATTGATAAGAAAAGGCTGCTGTTTTTTGAAGGTCAGAACAAACTGACCCTGCGAATGAGGCTTCTCCAGGCTGAACGTGGTGTTCATGAGCAGATCTTTCTGTTCAGGGGTGTACCCATATCCCACCGTGTAGATAAGTTTCGTTTTATCCTTGTTCGCAAGCATGATCATTCCGCGGTCGAAGTCGAGGCGCTTTTGAAGTGTTTCCATTATGAACTGTAAGAGATTATCAATATCCAGAATATTCGATGTTGCCTGTCCTATTTCCTGGATGAGGAGAAGCTCGTTGTACGACCTGTTCGTCTGGTTTATGAGTTGATCGGCGGCATTTCCCTGGGATTCGAGGGTCTCTGAAAGGAATTTCTTTTCCAGCCATCCGGAATACAGGAAAATGGCCATTGAAAAGATGATCAATGAGAGGGTCCAGACAGCCCAGGAGGTTGTGGGAAGGAAGAAATATAACGCCAGAGAACTCATCATGGCTGACAAGGAAAAAAATAAGCCGACCCGCTTCCAGATATGAGAAGGTTCCCTTTCCCACGATATAATATACGTGCAACAGTCATCGCCTTTATGCATACATTCGGGATGTTCGATGTCGGCATATTTTTTTGTGAAGACCTGTGCCAGAGATTCCAGCATGCCCAGCCGGTTTTCACACTGGAACGGTTCTTCCAGGACGTTTAGTTTCGGTGAAAACCTGATTTTAACTTTGTTGGGCGCTAATTTCTCTGTTTTGACGGTAATGTGCCTGCTTAACGTCGGCACGATCTTATCCATCATCCAGTATCCTACCATTGGAGACAGGAAACCGAATATATACTGGCGCAAGACCCCCGATGCTTTTGAAGTGGAAATATAGCGACCTGCTTCCCGGGCAATATCCGGGTTCTGTGTTTCTGCCACCAGTATATAGTGGAAACGATTATGCTGTTCCTGGGTGAACCAATGTCCGGGATCCGCCAGTTCGTGCCGTGAGATACACGCATAGTCAAGGATACGGTCCAGATTCAGATCAGGATAATTCTTTTGCAGATATTCAACGTATGAATTCATTATTCTGCTGTGGTAGAGGGGTATATTTTCCATGGCGACTGATGCAATCCTGCCTTTATTTGTATCGGTTCATCTCAAATGACGTTCAATTGAACAGCGAGCGCATTCCCCGCTGCTTGCTGCGGGGGTAGCGCGCGAATATAAATAAACATTTTCCCTGGCAATCGGAGATTCCCCGCAACTCGTTGCGGGAAGCTTCAATAATGGAGACCGACAACTCCGATCACGGTTTCGACATGCCGTCCAAGGGTTACTTTCTCGCAACTTCATACCCTCTTTCAGGACAGAGATTTGTACCATGTTCATCACAGGCAGCAGTAACTCCGCCGTTGTAAAAGGGGGGGGGCGTCTCTTGCCCGGTTACTTTAACCTGATCCTGAAGTTCTTTTCAAGGTACTCAAGAAATTTGTTGCCTTTGTTGCCGATGTCGAGAATCCACAGGTAATAGTTTTTTTCGACAGGAACATTGTGGAGCTCGGCGTAGTCCTGAGGATATATCATGACGGGGATTTTGTCCATGTGAGAGTCGTCCAGTACCCGGTGTATGGCAATTGAAAGGATATCCCATGGGACCTTATCGGGCTCGGATACAATAATCTTGATTCCGTTTAAGAGTTCCGACAGGTTCAGCCCCAGGTTCGATGTATTGACGATCAGGCAGGCAACAGGTTCGTTGTCCACTACCAGTGAATACGCTTTCATCGTCCGGGTAAATCCTCGATCTTTGTAAAGGCGGGTCAGGGTTCCGTTGTCAGGTCCATCGCCCCTCAGGCCGAGAGCGCTTATAAGAAGCCCCTCAGAACGATACCTGTAAAAACATTCAAATTTCCAGATATCATAGGCTGTGCATTCACGAATCTCCCACCTGTCGGGAAGGTCACCGCCTGATGAGTTGTTGCTGAAGATGAGATAAGGGAAGAGGTCGAGAGAACACCCCCTCGGATCGTCAAGATCCCTTGCGAATCCGCCGAAAATGCGGTCGATGATCTTGTTCCCTTTGCGGAAATATGTCATGACGTAATCCATTCCGGCGGAAGGAAATCGGTGAACCCCGTTTAGATAGAGGAGAATCTGTTTCAGTACGCTGAATCCAGTCAGTCTTGACTCCATCGGTGTTGCAGCGAAATGATGAATCATCCACGACCGTTCATATGCCCTCACCATGGCGATGTGACCGTAAATCTTGCCATCCTTCTCATAGGTAAAATGCTGCGAAATATCGGGGTTCTTTTCATGATAGAGTTTCAGATACGTTTTTTTGAAATCTTCCCGGAATGCGTTAATGAAGCTGTACTTTTCCGGGTAGATGAATCCCGATTCGAAGAAGAATTCCCACAGGGCGTTCATGTCCACCGTGCTGGAGATTCGGTTATGGCGATCTGATTCTCGATTCAACATCTGTGTGAGATTTGCGAACGACATGGCATCCATGTCGAGAATGGCGAGTCCGCAACGGACCTCATTATCATCATGCGGCAGGCGGTAGATAACCTGGGCCGCACATTTGATATCAAGGACGCCGCCGTATTTTATGGTGATCTCAGGGATGATCATTCCGGGCATCAGAACCCCGTCGTTCTGAGTTTCGATGGCGGCAAAACCGGAATTTGAAACATCGTGAAGCTCTCGCTCAATGCTTGTATTAAAAAAAGGGTGCCGAAACGTAATGATCGGTGAAGGGTCAGGCTGGTGTCGCGGACTGCGTATTTTCGCTTTCCTGAAACGAGAAATCTGATTGTTAAGGGGAGACAGTACGATATGTATTCCCCTGCTGTCCCGGACATGTCTGACGGAACGGCAGGAACCTGAAAAAAGAATCCGTGAATCCTTTTTTATGTGCACATCGACGGGCATGTCGTGGTTCAGCCAGGCCCAAGCCCTCGAAGACTTTTGAAAAACGAGTACACGAAAAGCGCTTGGGCTGAAATCTTCAACGGTGCCCTGTAATATCACCCCGTTTTGAACAATATCCGCATAGACATCATGGCAGTAATATCGCTTTGAAGTTCGCTGGCAGATATCATAACTCGTTTCGGGAAGGTGGATTTTCACAAGAGCGGAGTCAAGGTATTTAACCTCTCCGGGAACCAACAGGAATGATCCGCCGTCTGAGATTATCAGCTGCTGAAAAATGTAAGTGCCCGTTGTAAAGGGTGCAACAGGTTCATCGGTCCATCGACAGGTCAGCCCGTTAAGAGCGCACGGTTCCGGATAAGCTTTAACAAGTATTCCTTCGTCGTATTGCCGATGGTTAAAATGAACAAAAAGATGCCTTCCCGTGAAATGAATGAGGTTGAGTATATTGATGAGTCGCTTTTTATCGACCTTCCGGGCCGTTTCCAGTTTTTCCGACATGTCCCGGTGTTTGAAAATCCACGGGGGGGCAAATAGTTCTTCACGGGGACTTTGGTATCGGGAGCCCTCGGAGTGGGGTAGAAATTTTTTAATTTCGATCGCGTCCATTATCCCACGTGAGCCGGCGTTGAAGTATGAGCAACGTCATCATGCATCCTGACACTGCCTGCCCCGGTTGTTTTATTTTAAGAGTATGCCTGCGTTGCCGACCTGATGCATATCAGGTTCTCAAACAGGCGACAGGGCAGTGCGTGTATCATCACATCAATTACAAGGTATCACCGAACGTCTGTTGCCACAATATATTGTGTAGATCACAGACAGTACACAACATATAGATTTTTTTTCCCATAATTACAAGTAAAAAGTTTGACAATTTCGTCAAAAGTCCGATCTCTGCGTTACGCTGCATCTCTCGTCACTGCGGCGTACCGTAAGTACGCCTCATTCCTCGAGATTTGCAAGCCTTGATCTCGGTCCTTTTACAAAGCCGTCTGAATTTGGACTTTGCGAGACCAGCAAAGTTTTGATTGTAAAGGCGCTTTTTTGAGAAATAATCCTCTGCATGAAACACAGATATCCCATAAGGATAATCTGAATTTCCGAATGAAACACAGATATCCCATAAGGATAATCTGAATTTCCGAATCGTTCCGATCAGAGAAGGGGAAATGAAATCCTGCGGCATCTGAGACGATGCCGACTGAATCCTTCCATGACGGCAGATTCCTTACACAACGCAATGATGGTGGGAGGATATGGCGATGCTTCGCGACGAAGGCCGTTCGATAACGCCCTGTCAATTGAAATTGCCTGTGCCGGACATCCTGTAGAGCGTTACATGATGCCCTATTGTGTTTAAAAAAACAAATTCGCGCAGGAGGAAAACTCTACCGCTGGGCGCTTCCCGATTTGAGCTTCCCGTCGGCTTTTCACTGGTCCTGCTGATTCGAGTGGAAGATACGAAGCGGTCTCTTCGTGCTCTTTGGCGATTATGGCGAAGCGGAATTGGTGCTGTTAGTTATGACGCCGCATTAACACTTTCTTTCAGTTTTCGGGAGCACTTGAAGGTGACCACCCGCCGACCGTCCAGCATTAATTCAGACCCGGTCTGAGGATTTCGACCTTTACGGGGATTTTTCCCTTTTACAGACCATTTCCCGAAACCGGAGATGAGCATGTCGTTTCCGTTTTCAAGCTCTTGCTTCATGAGCTCGAAAACACTCTCTACCAGTTCCGTGCACCGTTCTTTCGAAAAACCTGTCTGAGCATGGAGATTCTTTACGATTTCAGCTTTTGTGAGGGTCATACTGTCTCCCTTTCTGTTTTTTGATTCAGTATTAACAAAAAGCCTCTGTGAAATCAATAGTTTTAATTGACGACTTCGTAAAAAGTCCGATCTCTGCGTTACACTGCATCTCTCGTCACTGCGGCGTACCGTAAGTACGCCTCATTTCTCGAGATTTGCAAGCCTTGACCTCGCCCATTTTACAAAGCCGTCTGAATTTGGACTTTGCGAGGCCCTTTTAATTTAATGTTCTCAGAAAAATATTGATTGTGCCATGACGGGGAGGCAATTCGGCCCGCCGTCCCGTCATGGCGATATGTCACTGTTATTTCGACATTATTACTCTCCCCAGCGCCATGACCTCGGCTTCCTTCGTTCCTTCATAGAGTTCGAGGATCTTGGCGTCGCGGTACCACTTC
>JAFGWZ010000176.1 GCA_016936905.1 Deltaproteobacteria bacterium
AAAGTTTAAAGTTTGGACGGACCGTTGCCCACATTCATTTTCACTGGGTCTATGGAACTTTTTGATAAATCAACAGCTTGCTCCAGGCAATTTCAAAACTCGACCTTCGGTCTCAGACAGTTGAAATTGCTGGTCTTCCGCTTCGCAGTGATTTATTCGCAAAAAGTTCCATGAAGACCGCTCCAATGAATGTGGACAACAGAGTGTGAGGTTTCATGTCGGATGTTTCATGTCTCAAGTTATTCGGTTTCCAGTGCCGGTTTACGGTTTACGGTTTTCGTTATACGAATTGCGATTTACGTTATCCGTTTTCCGGTTTTCGAATTCCCAATTACCATTTGCCATTTTCCAATTACCATTTTCCGTTTTGCAATGAGTGATAAAGATGAATTCGGTTTTGCTCGATATTAGAAATCTCTCCAAGTATTTCCCCGCGGGAGAGCGGTTCTTCGCCGGGAGGCGGGGGACGGTGAAGGCGGTAAACGGCGTGTCCCTGTCTATTTATAAGGGAGAGACGCTGGGGCTCGTCGGCGAATCGGGGTGCGGAAAAACGACAATCGGAAAGCTTATCGCCCGCCTGGAAGAGCCTACGGGGGGAAACATAATCTTTCAGGGGAAGGATATTGTGGGACAGTCGAAAGGGGAGTTGAGGGAATTCAGGAAAAAGGTCCAGCTTATCTTTCAGGATCCCTACACGTCACTCAATCCGAGGAAAAATGCCGGTTTTATTGTCGGCGAGCCGCTTCTTATCCACCGCGTCGAGCATGGGGAGGCTCGGCGCGCACGAACCGCCCAATTGATGAAAATCGTCGGGCTGACCGAGGAACACATGGGCAGGTATCCCCACGAATTCAGCGGAGGGCAGCGGCAGCGAGTCGGTGTGGCGAGGGCCCTGGCCCTCAATCCCGATCTGATTATCGCCGATGAACCAGTATCGGCCCTGGATGTATCAATCCAGGCCCAGATCCTGAACCTGTTGAAGGACCTGCAAGATGAGTTTGATCTGACCTATCTTTTTATCAGTCACGACCTGAGTGTTATCGGCCACATGAGCGACAGGATCGCCGTCATGTACCTCGGAAAGATTGTCGAACTGGCGGACCGGGACGCGCTCTTCGGGAACCCCCTCCATCCCTATACGGAACTGCTCCTGTCGGCGGTGCCCATGCCGGACCCGTCGACGAAGAAAAAACGGCGTCTTCAGGGGGATGGGCCAAGCCCCCTCGATCCGCCCGCCGGGTGCGCCTTCCATCCCCGGTGTCCCTGTCGGATGGATGTCTGTGAAACGGTTGAACCGGAGTTTGTTGTCGCCCGGAACGGTCATGGAGCGGCATGTCACCTGCGGCGGGGTTAGTAAGTGCTGGAGAAGTGCTGGGGTGAAGTGCTGGGGTCAGGTCTTGCTTTTTGAAGTGCTGGGGTCAGGTCTTGCTTTTTGCCATGCGATTTCAGCAGAGGCAAAAAGCAAGACCTGACCCTTGGCTTCCGCTTGGCTCCATGTTTTGCCGTTTATATTTAGTACAGAGGTGATATTCCATGTCCTTACCCCTTGACGGAATTAATGTTCTCGATCTCTCATCACTGCTTCCCGGTTCACTCTGCAGCCAGATGCTGGCTGATCTTGGAGCGGAAGTCCTCAAGATCGAAAATCCCTCCGGCGGAGATAATTTCCGATCGACGCCGCCGATCATCAGGACCACGGGCAGTTATTTTCACATGATCAACAGAAACAAAAAAGGGATAACGCTGAATCTCAAGCATGAGCAGGGCAGGGCGATCTTCATGAAGCTCGTGCCCGGCGCCGATGTCGTCCTTGACAGTTGCGCTCCCGGGTCGATGGAAGCGATGGGGCTGGGATACGAGGATCTGAAAAAAGAGAATACCCGGATCATCTGCTGCTCGCTCACCGGTTTCGGGCAGGATGGGCCATATAAGCACAGACCCGCCCATGACATTGATTTTTTAAGCATCTCCGGCATTCTCGATCTGCTGGGAGGGAGGGGAGGGCCGCCGGTTGTCCCCGCAGTTCAGTTTGCCGGCGCCGGCGGCGGTCTCAGCGCCGCCATGGGAATTCTTGCGGCGCTGCTCAGGCGGGAGAGGACCGGTGAAGGCCAGTATCTTGATGTGGCCATTCTCGACAGCCTGACGCCGTTTCTGAGCCTTGTCATGTCGCAGTTCATGGCCGACGGTACACTGCCGAAACGGGGAGAGAGCCTTGTCGGCGGAGGATACGCATTCTACAATATATACGAAACAGCCGACGGCAAATATCTTTCACTGGGCTGCCTGGAAGAAAAGTTCTGGAAAGCCTTCTGCAGGGCGGTGCGACGGGAAGATCTTATTGACGACCAGTACGCGCCGAGCCCGCGGCGGGAGGCGTTGATCGAAGAAGTAAAGGGGATCTTCAGGCAGAAAACGCGGGATGAATGGATAACCCTCTTCGATGAGCATACCATCTGTTACTCACCGGTTAATTCCCTCGAGGATGCCGTCAAAGATCCCCAGATCCGGCATCGGGGACTCTGGTTTTCGATGGAACATCCCACCGGGGGAACCATTCCGCAGCAGCGATTTCCTGTTGAATTTTCAGATGATAGGCCGCAGGTGCGATGCCATCCCCCCGATCTGGGAGAACACACCAGGGAAATACTCCATCGGCTGGGCTATACCGGGAAAGAGATCGACGACTTCTATGCGCGGGGAATCGTGTAAAATCGCAAAAAAATACTTGACGAACAGGTAGAAAAAAACTAAATACCACTGATTCATTAACAGTGTTCTTTAATGAACTGTGAAAGAGGATTATTATCTGCAGTCGAGCAGAAAAGAAAAAGCGCCCGTAGCTCAGCTGGATAGAGTGGCAGACTTCGAATCTGTTGGTCGTAGGTTCGAATCCTACCGGGCGCGCCAGACAGCGAGCGATACGTGATAATATCGTGGGCCGCTAGCTCAGTTGGTAGAGCAGTTGACTCTTAATCAATTGGTCCGGAGTTCGAGTCTCCGGCGGCCCACCATGAAAATTCAAAAGGGGGGTGGTCCTCGTGGCTTCCCCTCTTTTTTATGTGAAACGCAGGACAGGGAAAAACAAAGAAAGTACAACGGGTTGCGGCGTTTCGATGTTCCTTACAGTCCGAATGAAGGTTCGTCCGGGCACCAGCCCGTTGAAAAGCCGTTTGAGGTTTGATGGTGATAATGAAAGACGGAGACTTAAAAAAAGAGCAATCACCCTGTTCATTTTCAGGGGACAATGACGATCGCGAAGGAAGCGAATCGCACAGAATCGATTGCGAACGTTTTGTGGATATTGTCGAATTCCTGCCTGACGCGACGTTTGTTATTGATAAGAATTCAAAGGTCATCGCGTGGAATAAGGCGATGGAAACACTGACCGGTGTCGCCAAGCAGGACATCATGGGTCAGGAGTTTCCCGCATATGGAATTGCTCTGTATAAAATACCGCGACCCATGCTCTCCGACCTGATTTTGTCGTCTGAATACGAAAAAGATGACCCTGGATTATATGAAACGGTGAAGCGGGATGAAGATGCAGTCTACGCGGAGGCGTTCGTGCCGTCGGCATTTGCCGGTCGTGGGGCATACCTCTGGGGAAAGGCATCACCTCTGTATGACAAAACGAGGAATATCATCGGTGTGATCGAGTCAATCCGTGACATAACGGAACGGAAGCAGAAGGAGGATCTCTATCGACGGGTGGCGAATGATCTGCAGATCGGCCTGTATGTTTTAGCCGGTGGTAACATTGTCTTCGCGAATCAGCATATTCCCCGGTATTCGGGATATTCAATGGACGAATTGCTGGGTTCGAAGATCATTTCATATGTCCATCCGGATGACAGGGAACTGGTACGGGAGTGCGCCGCCGGTATGCTGAGGGGGGAACGCTCAACACCTTACGAATTCAGAATCATCGACAAGTCGGGACAAGTCAAGTGGCTCATGGAGACCGTGTCTCCCATTACCCATCAAGGGCGGCCCGCGGTCCTGGGGAATACCATGGACATCACCGAACTGAGGGAAGTGAAGCAGGAAGTGGAGAAGATGAAATCCCTCGAGGCCTCCATTCTCTCATCGGTTCCCCATGCCGTGTTCGGCATTGAAGATTGCCGCATATTCTTTGCGAATCAATCAATGGAGGCGGTCCTCGGCTGGCGGCTGGACGAACTGATCGGGAAGTCAACAAGAATCTTCTGTCGCAGTGACGAGGAATACGAGGAGATTGCGCGGGAAGCGTATGATAAGCTGCGATCCGATGATAGATAAGTGGGAGAGCCTGAGGCGCCTTTCGTCCGCAGAGACGGAAAGGAAATATTCTGCAGGGTGAGCGTCTCTCGAATCGGCGACAGGCTCGAGGGAATGAAAAGAATCGTCTGTGCCTTCGAAGACATAACCCACAGCAGGCTGGCGGAAGAGGAGCTCCGCCAGAGCGAGGAGCGTTACCGGGCCATTGTGGAGGAGCAGATCGAACTCGTTTCACGGTGGCGTCCCGATAGAACACTCACGTTCGTCAACGACTCTTATTGCCAGTTTTTCGGGAAAACCCGAACCGAAGTGCTTGGGAAACCCTTTGATATCAACTTCCCTGAAGAGGATCTCGGGAAGATGAAGGAGCACATTACCCGGTTGACGCCTCAGAATCCCTTTGCGTCTATCGAACACCGTGTGTACGATGCGAACGGGACGATCCGCTGGACCCAGTGGTCGGATCGGGTGATCATGGACAGAGACGGAACTGTCGCGGAGATCCAGTCGGTCGGCCGCGATATTACGGAACAGAAACGAATACAGGAAGAACTTCAGATAAAAGAAAATGCCATAAAGTCATCCATCACGCCCATTGTGATTACCGACCTCGACATGAAAATCACCTACGCGAACGACGCGTTTCTCAAACTCTGGGGATATGAGGAATTTGATGACGTCATAGGAACGGGAATACGCGATCATTGGGTCGATTCAGCGGCAGGTGATCCCGTCATTGAACAAATGAAGAACGACGAAGGCTGGGTTGGGGAACTCGTCGCCAGGAAGAAAAACGGCGCCATATTCGATGCTTCGGTAACGACGAGTGTTGTGAAGGGGCAGGACGGTTCGCCGATTGCGGTCATGGCATCCTTTGTCGACATGACTGAAAAGAAGCAATCGGAAAAAACGATGCGGCAGCTCCAGAAAATGGAGGCGATCGGTACCCTGGCCGGCGGTATCGCCCATGATTTCAATAATATTCTTATGGGGTTACAGGGGCATGCCGCGCTGATGCTCCTGGATGTGACGGAGGATCATCCCTTTTATGACCATCTCAAGCGTCAGGAGGCGATTATCGCCAGCGGCGCGCGGCTGTCCCGGCAACTCCTCGGTTTCGCCCGTGGGGGAAAGTATGAAGTCGCCCTGGTAAACCTGAACGATATTATACTCAAAAGTCTCGATATGTTCGGACGGACAAAGAAGGAGATTTCAATACATGATGACCTTGATCCCTACATCTGGAAAGTCGAAGCGGACCAGGGGCAGATCGAACAGGTGCTCTTGAATCTCTTTGTGAACGCCTGGCAGGCAATGCCCGGCGGCGGGCGGATCACTGTCACGGCAAGAAACGACATTATAAGAGAGGAGTTCCAGGCCACTCCCTGGGCGAAACGGGGCAAATACGTCAAAATATCGGTGAGTGATACGGGAACCGGTATGGACGAAGAGACCCAGAAAAGGATATTCGAGCCCTTTTTCACGACAAAGGAACGAGGGCACGGAACGGGGCTGGGGCTGGCCTCAGTATATGGAATTCTTAAAAATCACGGAGGATTTATCCTCGTTGACAGTGAATCTGGCAAAGGGTCCACGTTTACCGTTTACCTTCCTGCGTCAACAGGAGAAGTTAAGCGGGATAATGATGATGAAGAGTTGGGAATCGCCAGGGGAATGGAAACAGTGTTGATCGTCGACGATGAGGAAATGATCCTCGATGTGGGAACGGCGATGCTTGAGGAACTGGGGTATACCGTCATCAGGGCGGGCAGCGGGAGAGAGGCCCTGGCCATCTTCGAAGAAGACCGGGAGAATATCGATCTTGTCATCCTTGACATGATTATGCCCGGTATGGGCGGAAAAGAAGTTTTCGAGAGATTGAAGGACATAAGAGAAGACGTCAAGATCCTGCTTGCCAGCGGCTACAGCAATAAAGGCGATCCGGAGGAATTACTGGAAAAAGGGTGTGAAGGATTCATCCAGAAGCCGTTTACCCTGGGACCGTTTTCTCACATTGTAAGGGAAATACTGGACAGCACAAAAACGGAATGGTAGCGTCAAGATAGAATTCATGCCGTCCGCCGAGAAACAGACGTCGGCAGAGTGTATTGTGTATTGAAGGTCTGTCATTGCCGGTTGAGGGGGTAGCACGGGGAGATATATGCTCGTGAAGGCGGTAATTGAAGAGGGAATCCGGTCATTTGTTGAACAATACCGTCAGCGTGGCACGACCGAGACAGTGTGGGAGATGCCTGTGACGGCATATGCGTCCGCCGACGACCCCCTGTTCGAAACGTTGAAAACGGCGGTGAGTCCGACCCATGGAAGCCCACGGGAATTGATGCGTCACAGCCGAACGGTCATCTCTTATTTCCTGCCCTTCAATCACAAAATCGCCAGAGGCAACAGGGACGGCAATGAATGCTCACGCGGCTGGGCGCTGGCATATGTGGAGACAAACGCCCTGATTGTCGATCTCAACAACCATATCGCATCGATACTGGACAGTTATTGTTATGAATCTGTCCTCCTGCCGCCGACCCATAACTTTGACACGACGACACTCATCAGCGACTGGTCGCATAAGCACGTGGCGTTTATTGCCGGCTTGGGGAAATTCGGTCTTCACAGGATGATCATAACTCAGCAGGGGTGTTGCGGACGTCTGGGCAGTATTATCACGTCGGCGCCACTGGAACCGACAAAGCGGCCGGAAGGAGAATTCTGCCTCTTTTTTTACGATGGATCGTGTTTAAAATGTGTTGAAAAGTGTGCAAGCGGCGCCTTGACCTCCGAGAGATTTGATCGGAGGAAGTGTTACGATGTGCTCCGCGCGAACGCGGTGGTACACAGCGGGCTGGGGTATGCCGACGCGTGCGGCAAATGTGTCAGTGTCGTTCCCTGTTCATTCCGGAATCCCGTCAATCGTTCAACCTATGTACCTTTTGCAACAGGCGCAACTAATAAGCCTCTAATATAATTGTAAAATACACCCTATAAAGCCAAAATTAATGTGGACATTCGTCCCTCGAGGTGGTACAGTTGTGCCCATCATAAGGAACACCATTTCAACGATGAGGTCCCTGCAATGCACGATAACATAATGCCGAACCTGGAACGTCTTAAAACGTCGATTAGAGATATCTCGGAAATTTTCGGTATCAATCCGGAGTTACTTTATGCTGTCATGGTGGGGTGTGCCGCCCGGGGAAAAGCCGACTGGACAAGAGAAACCGTGGTGGAAGTCATTCTCATGATCAAGAACGGACTTAAATCGACGCAGATTATCGAAGGCATGATGCGTGAGATCTCCCAGTCGTATCTTCACTGAGAACCGGCAAAGGTGCCCACCTGAAAATATCGGTGAGAAGACCGCAGATTCGGGGCTGGCCGCCGATGCGACGTCTCACGGAAACTCCTCCTTCGTTGCTCCATCAGCATGTGAATGGGTAGAAGTGGTGGTAGCAGTACGCGCCGGGATCACTTAATGCGAGTTCCGTGTCGATCATGCACTGGCCGATCATTTGTTTTGAAACGTCTCCGTAATCAGGGCGCTGTTCTTCCTTTTTTTTACATTCCATGCAAATGGCCTTGTGATCGTAAACCGACAGTATCCTTTCGTCATCGGCTCCCATTTGTTTCTCACATCTCGGACAATGGATTTCGCAGCATCGTATTCCCTCTTTCCATACATCGGCCATAATCCTACCCCCTTCGCAATGCCTTTTTTTATTTGAATGTAGCGTCTTTCGGAAAAAATGTCAATTTGAACGGGACGGGATGTTTCCGTCAGTTCCGGACAAGAAAAAGTCTGTAAAGAATCGGAAAATTCTGGTAACAATGCTCTCGCATGGACTCATTGTGATCATGTCTCGTTTTATGGAAGGGTGCGCCATGATTTCGATCCGTTATGGTGGCGATTTGGGAGGAATCATGAGCCTCAATCTGAAAGGAGAACATCGCAGATGTACGAACAGAAGCCCTGGCTGCACTACTATGGGGCCGTTCCCCCGTCAATCGAGTATCCCCGCGTTACCATGTACGAGGCAGTGGTGAAGACTGCTGAAAAAAGTCCGGATGCTATTGCCTACGATTTTCTCGGATATACATCGACCTACCGGAAGATGATCGATGAAATCGACCACTGCGCCAACGCCCTCGCTACACTGGGATTGCGGCAGGGTGATCGCGTAACGATTTCCATGCCCACATCGCCGCAGGGCATAATCTGCTTTTATGCCGTCAATAAGCTCGGCGCCGTTGCGAGCATGATTCATCCACTGTCGCCGCCCGGGGAGATCGAGTTTTATCTGAATACATCGAAAAGCACATATGCCCTGACCCTGGACGCGTTCTATAAAAACTTCAGAGACGTGGCGGACAGAACGCCCCTCACGAAACTGATACTCACGAAGATCTCCGATTACCTTCCTCCGCTCAAGAAGGTCGCCTTCCAGCTTACCAAGGGACGGAAAATCCCGAAAGTGCCCGACGATCCCATGGTCGTGTGGTGGAATGACATGAAGAAGAAAGCCTGTCCGGAGGTGCCGGCAGCGGACATGGATACCGACGATATGGCGGTTATATTGTACAGCGGCGGCACGACGGGGGTGCCCAAGGGTATCATGCTGTCGAACATGAACATGATCAGTGAAGGAATGCAGGTCGCGGAATGGGGAAAGATGACCGATGGAGACGCGATCCTGGCAATCCTCCCCATATTTCATGGTTTCGGCCTCGGGGTGTGCGTGAACGCCGCGTTTATGGGAGGCGCCAGGAGCATCCTGGTTCCCCAGTTTACCCCTGAGACCGTGGCCGGCCTGATCAAGTCGAAGCGGCCCAATTTCATCGTCGGTGTGCCCACGCTCTACGATGCCCTGAGCAGGAATCCCCGCTTTCATACCGCTGATCTGCGATGCCTCCGGGCAACCTTCAGCGGGGCCGATACCCTGCCGCGGCCGGTGAAAGACCGGTTCGAGGACATCGTGAAAAGACAGGGCGGAAACGTCCAGCTCCTGGAGGGATACGGGTTGACCGAGGCCGTGACGGCGATCATGGCGACTCCCCTGGGTGAATACCGTGAAGGGAGCATGGGAATCCCCTTTCCTGACATGATGGCGAAGATCATCAAGGCGGGAACGACGGAGGAAGCGGACATCGGCGAAGAGGGAGAACTGTGCCTTCACGGGCCGGCGGTGATGCTGGGATACCTCGACAATCCCGAAGAGACGGCCAAGGTCCTCAAGATCCATGATGACGGAAGACAGTGGCTCCACACCGGCGACATCGCCGCCATGGACGGAGACGGCTTTTTTTACTTCAAGCTGAGGCTGAAGCGGATGATTAAATCGTCGGGAATGAATGTGTACCCCACCCAGGTCGAGGATGTCCTGTACCGGCACCCGGCGGTGCAGGATGCCTGTGTCATCGGTGTGCCCGACGAATCTCAGGTCGAGCGGGTGAAAGCCTTTGTTGTCCTGAAAGATCAGGGGAAATCCGGGTCGGATATGGAACTTGAACTGATCAATTACTGCAGGGGCCACCTGATCAAGTGGAGCTGTCCCCGGGAAATTGAGTTCCGGCCCGAGCTTCCGAAGACACTGGTGGGCAAGATTGCTTTTAATGTCCTCGAACAGGAAGAAATCGCACGGTTGAAAGCGGCGGGAAAATACACGGGACAATGAGCTGCCGATGGCGGGCGCATCTGATGGGAGATGGTTTTGATGAAATTGCTGGACGAGTTCTACGAAGTTCTCGAGGACCCCTATGGGTATGGAAAAAAACTGAAAGATGAAAAAAATAGAAAAATCATCGGATTCTTCTGTTCATATACTCCCGAGGAGATCATTCACGCGGCGGGGCTGCATCCCATGCGGCTGTTCGGGGCCCGCGGTGATATCACCCTCGCTGATGCCCATTTCCAGGCATACTGCTGCTCACTGGTCAGGGGCGCCCTTGAAGAAGCCCTCTCGGGGAATCTGAATTTTCTCGACGGAACGGTGTTTCCCCATACCTGCGATTCGATTCAGAGGCTTTCCGACGTGTGGCGTCTCAATACGTCATTTTCCTTTTTTGCCGATGTCGTTCTGCCGGTCAAACTTAATACGGACAGCGCCCGGCGATACATGACGGATGTGCTGAACCGGTTTCGGAATGACCTCGAG
>JAFGWZ010000177.1 GCA_016936905.1 Deltaproteobacteria bacterium
GCGCCGCCGAGCACGGTCAACGGCAGGTTATGCGGTGTAAATCCCTGCCTCTCATACCCGACGCGACGGCCGATTAGAATGGCCATGACCAGTGCGGAGACCCCGGAACTGACATGAACGACGATGCCGCCGGCGAAATCGAGGGCGCCGATGCTGGCGAGCCATCCACCCTTGCCCCAGACCCAATGGGCAATCGGATCATAGACGAAGGTGGACCACAGGAGAATCAGAATGGCAAAGGCTGAAAACTTGATCCGTTCCGCGAAGGCACCCACCATGAGGGCGGGAGTGATAATCGCGAACATTGCCTGAAAAATCATGAACGCAAGATGCGGTATCGTGTCGGTATAGGGGCCGGGGAGAAGACCCACGTCATTCAACCCCATCCACTGAAGCCCCCCGATGATCCCATGACCCACATCGGGTCCGAAAGCGAGGGAATAGCCGAACATCACCCATTGCAGGCCGATGAGGCACATGATAAAGAAACACTGCATCAGGATAGACAGAATATTCTTCCGCCGCGCCAGGCCCCCGTAAAAAAATGCCACGCCGGGCGTCATAATCAAGACCAGGGCAGTACATATTAAGACCCATGCCGTATCACCGGAACTCATAACGTCACCTCCAAGGGGATAGATAAACTACGCCGACGTAGGAAGCAATAATAGTGCCATCGTAGGGGAAATATTATATATATTTGTAATGATTAGATATAAGTTTTATTTGGGGGCGGGTGCCGCTGATATGGGTCACACAGATATGTAGCATGAAGTGTCCAATGTGACATATGTGTAGTATCCGGCCTTACAAGGTTGGCAAAAAGCTGGTGTGCCGTCTGTGCTTTTTGAACGGCAAAGCGTACGAAAAAATCTTTCGAGAGACGGAGATATTCATGTATAATGATGCGTCTAAATATGAAGACAAATAAGTATGCCGCCCCACGGCAGGCATTATCAGGGGTAACAGTGAGAGCGATTCTTGTTGTATCAAAAAGTGAAATGACATTTCGCGAGATAAGCAGCACCTTCCAGAACAATTACAAGGTTGACCGGGCGTTCACCATAACTGCCGCCGCGGATATCATACGTAAAAAGGGGCATGAATTTCTGTTCATCGATCTGGATATTCTCAAGGATGCGACCACCGGTAACGGTTACAAAGGCGCACTTCAACCATTCTGGATCGCCTTTCCCGATATCGAGATCATCGTCATGGCCTCTCCCGATATGATACGGGAAGCGGTAATGACAGTAAAGGCCGGTGCGAGCAATTATCTCACCTATCCTCTTGACCCGGTTGAACAGCGGTATGTTACCGAAAGCATCAACCAGTCGAAGATCATCCAATCGGAACTCGATTATCTCCGTGATAAGTTTTGGGAAAGCGGTGACCTCGATGTTATTCAGACCAAAAGCCCCTTGATGAAAAAGGTTTTCGAGAAGATTCAGTCGGTTGCCCCGACGAGAAGTACCGTTCTGCTTACCGGAGAAACAGGCACAGGGAAGGGCGTTCTGGCAAAATTGATCCACAGGCACAGTAATCGCAAGGAATCTCAGTTTATCGGTGTTCACTGCGGCGCCATTCCCGATACGCTTGTTGAGAGCGAACTTTTCGGTCATGAGAAGGGGGCGTTCACCGGCGCGGTGAGGAGGCAGCTCGGTAAGTTTGAGATTGCGAAAGGAGGGACGATCTTTCTCGATGAAATCGGCACAATTACCCACGCCGCGCAGATTAAGCTCCTGCAGGTTCTCCAGGAAGGGACATTTCAGCGTGTGGGGGGCAGCGAATTGATCGATGCGGAGGTGAGGGTTATCGCCGCGACAAACATGAATCTGAAGGAGATGTGCGACCGGGGCGAATTCCGAAAGGATCTGTACTACCGTCTTAATGTCTTCCCCCTTGAAATACCGCCTCTTCGAGATCGGCTGGAAGATGTGCCGCTCTTCGTCAGCACGTTTATAGCAAAGCTCAACAAATTCTACTCCAAGGAAATCCACGACATCCATCCCGCCGTCGTCGAGGCATTCGAGGATTATTCATGGCCGGGGAATATCAGGGAACTGGAAAATCTTGTGGAGCGGGCGTATATTATCGAGCAGTCGTCAGTGCTGTCGCCGGAAAGTTTTCCCGGTGATCTGTTCATTACGGCAGGGGATCAGCAGGCGATGAAAGTGGATACGTCGGTTACGCTCGCTGAAGCGCGGCGAATCTATATGGGTGAAATCGAGGCAACCTATCTCAGGGGTGTCCTGTCGCTGTATGGCGGGCGTATTAACGAGACAGCTCGGGCTGCTGGGATAACGACACGGCAGGTGCATAAACTGATGAAACGTTACGAATTGAAAAAAGAGGACTTCAAAAAGCAGCCATAACATATTAAAACCACGGGAGATAGATCTCATAAAGGCCAAATATCGGAATCTGCAGTTCCTGTAATATTTCTGGTCGGAACTGGAAGTTCTTTTTTGAGATAAAGTAATAAAATAAATAAGATACATCATTGCGTGCCGGCCCGTCCGGTCGTAATGCCACATAATCGGAATCCCAAGTTCCGATGTCTTTTTGCTCCAAATCAATATATATTCAATAAATACAATATGATACACCTTTGGTACGGTCTTTGCCCATTACCATGCGCAATATGCGTGTGGGATTTTCTGTAGCCCTGTACAGTAGCAAACATGTGAAGAGTGGCTGAAACTGTGTTCAAAGGTATCGTTATCCCCGCTGCCTGGAGAAAGGATGGCGCCGTTGTTGCCGTTGCCATTTCAACAGACGGTGAAGATGAACTGCGGGTAGAGAATGAGGGACGTGGCAAAGAGTTGTTGCGTCATATCCGGGCGGAGGTAGAGGTACGGGGCACGGTAAGCATGGAAAATGATGAAAAAAGGATCAATGTGACGGAATTCAAGATATGTCGGGCGTGGAAATAGTTCCATTGCTTTCCATACCCAGGGCTTTATCGGAATACTATGAGGAGGAAATGATGAAAGGCATGAAGAGAATGTTTGTGATCGCGGTGGCTGTGATGGTTATCATGTGCTTACCCGTGGCGGCGGCCTTTGCCGCCGAATCTCCATCGAAGACGCCGGTGACGTTCACCGGTACGGTGAACGATGATTTTCAGGTTGTCGCGGCTGACGGCACCGTTTATGAAGTGGATGCCAACGATCTCGGAAATGAACTGGTAGAGGAAGTGGGCAAGAAAGTGGAAGTGACCGGTGTCGTTGAGATCGTTGATGATCTTAAATCAGTCACCGTTCTTTCGTATAAAATTCTCGAATAGCGTATGCGCGCGAGCGGACGCTTTATAATGCAACAGGAAGGATACTAATCCCCTGTTTTTTTAATGGTAAGGAGGTTTCTTAATACATGAAAAGTGAACTCGTTGTCGTGGATGATGCCGACCCGTTGGGTCGCCCTTTTGGTATCGTCAAGCGGAACGTCAAGGAACGTTATGGACGATTACCGGAAGAGTGGCTTGCGCTGCCGTTTGATTATAATGGCGGATCTCAAAGGGTGCCCGGTAGCGGAAGCGATCGGATACGCCGTTTTCGGGAACGTTTCTACCCCGGTGTGACCGATGCGGAATGGAATAACTGGCACTGGCAGTTGCGGAATCGAATCACGTCAGCAAGCGATCTGGAGAGAATGATCGCATTGAGTGATGATGAACGGCACGCCCTCCTGTTTAAGGAGAATCTGCTGCCCTTTGCGATCACCCCCTATTATGGTGCCCTCCTGGATCCTGACAATCCGGATCATCCATTGAGACGGGCCGTTGTGCCGGTGATGAGCGAGCATCAGACAGCAGCCGGCGAAGCGGAAGATCCGCTCGGAGAAGAGGCGGACAGTCCTCTTCCTGGGCTTGTCAAGCGTTATCCCGACAGGGTTCTCTTTCTCGTGACGGATTACTGCTCAACCTACTGCCGATATTGCACCCGATCTCGTATGGTGGGAGAGCGCAACACGCACAGGTTCACGACGGAACGGTGGAGCAGGATCATCGACTACATCGGTTCACATTCGGAGATCAGGGACGTGTTGCTTTCGGGAGGCGATCCTCTGACGATGTCGGATGATCGGCTGGAATGGCTTCTTTCCCGGTTGCGGAGGATCCCACACGTCGAAGTGATACGGATAGGTACGAAAGCCCCTGTCGTGTTACCGCAGAGGGTAACTCCGAGGCTCGTCAGGGTGCTGAAGAAGTTTCATCCGCTGTGGATGAGCATTCATTTTACCCATCCGGAAGAATTGACCTCGGAGGTTGCCGAAGCATGTGGCCGACTGGCCGATGGGGGCATACCGCTGCAGAGCCAGACGGTTCTTCTGTCAGGCATTAACGACACGGTGGATGTGATGAAGAAACTCTTTCACGGCTTGGTGGCAATGCGCGTTCGGCCCTACTACCTCTATCAGTGCGACCCCATCGTGGGATCGGCCCACTTTCGGACAACTGTCTGTCGGGGTCTTGATATAATTGAAGGATTACGAGGTCATACGTCGGGTTTTGCCGTGCCGCAGTATGTGATCGATGCCCCCGGAGGGGGCGGAAAGATTCCCCTTCTCCCCGAGTATGTGCTGGGGCGGGAGGGGGACGATATCCTGATGAGAAATTACGAGGGGAATGTTTATCGCTACCATGATCCGGAGGCGGTGCCTTCCCGCAATGAGTTGATCAATTAATAACGAAAGCATGGGGGTATTATATGAAGATTGGGATAACATACGATCTCCGTGACGACTATCGGGCCGCAGGGTTCAGTGACGAGGAAACGGCGGAGTTCGACCGCGCCGATACCATTCAGGCGATTGTCGATGTATTGCGCAAGCTGGGATATGACGTCGATTGCGTGGGCAATTACGAGCACGTTATGCGGCGCCTGCTTGCCGGTGATCGGTGGGACCTGGTTTTCAATATTGCCGAAGGGCTCCGCGGTTTCGGAAGGGAGGGGCTTGTCCCGTCTTTGCTCGACGCGTATGGAATCCCCTATACCTTTTCAGATCCCCTGGTGCTGTCGCTGACGCTGCACAAGGCGATGGCGAAACGGGTGGTCAGGGACCTGGGGATTCCCACACCGGACTTTTTCGTTGTCGATCGTGAGAAAAATGAGATTAACGGGAGCTTTCCCTTTCCTCTCTTTGCGAAACCTGTTGCTGAAGGGACCTCAAAAGGTATCAATGCGGCATCGAGGATACTGAATGCCCGTCAGCTGACCGACGTGTGCAACAGACTGCTGCATCAATTCAAACAGCCGGTTCTGGTTGAAAAATACCTTCCCGGCAGAGAATTTACCGTCGGTATCGTCGGTTCAGGGAGGCAGGCACGGGTCGTCGGTGTGATGGAGGTGATCCTTAAGGAAAACGCCGAAGATTCCGTCTATTCCTATACCAACAAGGAACGATACAAGGAACTGGTAGAATATCAAATAGCCGATGATATTACGGCACACAGGACGGAGAAGCTGGCCCTCGCCGTCTGGCATGGACTGGGCTGTAAGGATGCCGGCCGCGTCGACTTCAGGGTCGATAAAAAAGGCCTGCCCAATTTTATGGAGGTAAACCCCCTCGCGGGCCTGCATCCGGAACATTCAGATCTCTGTATTATTGCGACCTTGGTCGGCATGAGCTATCAGGAATTACTGGAGTCGATACTTGCTTCAACGATTGAGCGATATCCGGTTTTGAAAAGCCTCAGTAGGGTGGCCCATGGATAAAATAAGAGTGGGAATAGTCCACAATATTCCGCTGTCCCATGAACTGGCGTATTCGAAATCGTCGGAAGACATCATGAGCCAGGTAGAGGCTATTGAATACGCACTGAAAAGGTTGGACCATGAAACGTGCCGCATCCCCTTCACCCGGGACCTGGGCAGCGTTATCTCTTCTCTGAGAGAAGAACATCCTGATATTGTCTTCAATATGTGTGAAACCGTGGATGATAATCCCGCCTATGCGGCACATCCCGCGGCGATTTTTGAACTTCTCGACCTCCCGTTTTCCGGTTCTCCTTCGACGGCGCTCATGACGACAACCGACAAGGTTATGACAAAACGGATTCTCCGGGGGAAGGGGATCAGGACCCCCAACTACCTCATTTACGGTGGCTTGGGGCATTTCAATCCAGCCTGTCTGCAGTTTCCTGTGATCGTGAAACCACGATATGAAGATGCAAGTATCGGTATTGATCAGGACTCTGTATTTGAAACCGAGAAGGCGTTGAAAGAGGGATTGAGGAAATTTTATGATCGGTTCGGCTCTATTCTGGTTGAAGAGTTTATTGACGGAAGGGAATTTAATGTATCCCTGTTCGGATACCAGGAAGCACGTATCATGCCCATCGCCGAGATCGATTTTTCCAAGTATCCGGAAGACTTGTATCCCATTGTCGGGTACAAGGCTAAATGGGACGAAAAGTCCTTCGAATATCATAACAGCAGACGAGTCTTTTCACCGGCGTTGCCCCAGTCGCTGCTGTGGGATATAGAGCGGATCGCCATCGAGTGCTTTCATTTATTCATGCTTCGAGATTATGGCAGGAGCGATATGAGGGTTAA
>JAFGWZ010000178.1 GCA_016936905.1 Deltaproteobacteria bacterium
GACATGCGATAATTCCATCCCAGTTCGTTATGTACAAACCTTCGTCCCGGCTGAAAGCAGAGATTCCTGAGAGACCTGCATCGCTGGACCAGGCACTCATCGTCAGTAATGACCATCCCGCCCTCCCCCGTCGTAATATGCTTGTTAGGATAAAAGCTGAAAACGCTGACATCACCGAAGCTCCCGCACTTTCTGCCTTTATACGTCTGGCCTATCGCCTCGGCGGCATCCTCAATAATTTTCAGTCCGTAGCGATCGGCCAATTCCTTTATTGGGTCCATATCCACAGGGAGTCCGTAGATATGAACGGCCATGATCGCCTTGGTCTTTTTTGTAATTTTTCTTTCAATATGCTCAACCGCCATATTCCATGTATGGGGGTCGCTGTCCACGAGGACGGGTTTTGCCCCCCGACGCACGATTGCCGCGGCGCATGAAATAATTGTAAAGGTCGGAAGAATCACTTCGTCGCCGGGACCGATATTCAGGGCAGCAACGGCAATATCGAGGGCGGCGGAACCATTGCATACGGCGGTTCCATAACGACTTCCCACGTATTCGGAGAACTGTTTCTCAAATTTATCGACAAAAGGCCCTTCCGAGGAAATCCATCCCGTATCAATACATTCGGCGAGATACCTTCGTTCGTTTCCCCTTAACAACGGTTCGTTCACTGGAATGTAATCATTCATTTTTCTCTTCCTTTACCTGTAGACTGTCCGACTTAACACCTGAGAAACGTGCCTTATCCTCATCGCCGGTATAGGGACCCTGCTTGACTTCGATCATCTCCAGGTCTTCGAGAACCTCGAAGCCGTGCCCGCCCGACGCAAGCAGGATCGTGTCCCCGGCGCGCAATATGTGGCTTTCCACATACGTCTCATGCCGGTCATAGAAATCCACCCGCAAGACACCTTTCTTTATGAAAAGAACCTCCTGTGTGAACATGACCTCCCTTGATACCGGCCGGTGAACATGGGGCTCGATAATTTTCCCCCGATTATGCTTCATATAGGCGAGCTGCTGCGAAAACGCGTCGGGGGTAAAAAAATGGATGCCCGGACTGCTGAAATCAGCCTTTATTATGATAGCGAGCAATTTACCGTCGTATTCTATGTTATGAATCATTTGCTTCCTCCAACTGGTGGTAAAAAACGTTGAAATAATTTTCAAAGCGGACATTCTCATTGTAGCAGCGCAGAACGTTTTCCCTCACGGTTTTAATCTTTTCGCTCACATTCTTTATTGCCTCCGGAATATCATTCACGGAGACGGCCTTTCCGATATCATGACCCTCAACGAACTGTTTAAGGGAAGGAAAATCGGAACACACGATTCCCAGTCCGGCCTTCATATATTCTCCGATTTTATTCGAAGAAAAGAGAATTTCCATATAATTATCATCCAGCGCCTGATAAAACGCCAGTCCTATATCAGCCGACGACAGGGCATCGGCAAGATCGCCGTACCCGATATACTGAGTGGAAAAGTGTACGGGCGCACCTTCCGCCGCTTTTTTCATTTCCTTGAAATAGCGTGTCTTCAGTCCGCTTCGACTCCATGTGTGCATGATAAGAACCGTTCCGGCAGGCCACCGCGCAACACTCCGTATAATCTCAATGCATTGAAAATACGGTATAAACTGGCCGGAATACAGGACCACCCGATGAGTGTCGGGAATGCGGAACATGTCTCTGAAAAAACGGCTTCTCCTTTCGACTCCTTCTCCGAGAGGAGCAACGGGCAGGTTGAAAACATTTTTTCTTTCAAATGCATTTATCTCAGAAAAAACGTCGGACCTGAGAGGGCTCGGCGTTACGACCCGTGATATCTGGCGTATCATCCCGTACTCCAGTTCCTTAAGCACGCGCTTGTTGTTGCCGTAGACGAGGTCACCCTTGTTCCAGTCCAGAAGTTCCAGGTTGAAATAAATGATATTTTGTTTATCCGGTATCGCCATGAGGCATACCAGGCTCATACATTCTACCGGGACAATGAGAGAATAACGGGTTCTCCCCACGTGATGATTCAGCCATTTCATAAATCGATAGACCCCGGGGAAAAAGAGAAGCATTGTGATCTCCCGGGGCAGCCGCCGCGCTAGGGGTAAAAAGTAATCGCCCACCTGCCTGCTTATATAGCGATATACCCTGAAGAAAAAGCACAGCCGGCTTTCATCGAACCGAATGACGTTGATGCCCGGCTCGTCAAAGGTGATCGGCGCCTGATCGTAGTGTTCGCTGTTAACATAGACGTCAACTGCACAGCCCTTCCGGGCAAAGAGGCGTATGCTGTTGACAATCATCGACGAAACACCCAGCGGATATCTGTACAGAATAAAGGCGACGTTTTTTACGGTCATTTGCGGCAGCCCCCGATTCAATGCCGCCCATCGTCGGCGAAATAATTTTCCCGAATTACCCATCTCAGCAGTTCCCTGTCAGTCGCAACCATTTTGTGATGGCGGTAATACCCCTTATAATAACCGATAAGCAGACTCCTGGACGGCTCTGAAAATCTTGGAAAACCGACATACCTGAAGTGATTGAGAACTCGAAACAGCCCTTTCACTTTCATACGGGCGGATACCCTCCCCGCTTCCCGGATGTCCGTATACGAATCCGACATGCCTTGCAAAAACGCCCTCTCACTCAGATACCGGCGGTTCATCCTTAAACGCGGCACCTGGTGGTAAACGGAAGCTTCCGGATGAAATAACGTCTTGAAATTATTTCTCTTGACAAACGCCGACACATGGCTTTCGCCGTCGCCGCGATATTTCTGCAGGCTCGGGGGCATACTGTCGGGATGGAATCCCCCTGCTTCACGCAGGATCGGTTTTCTGATCGAAAAATTACACCCCCACACGAAATCGGAAGGAATTTCCTTCACCACATCGCCGAAATCTATGAGGCTGTAATAACTCAAAACGCGGCCCCATGGTGTTTCATACCACAGGCGATCCACCCACGGCGGCGGAGGCGATTCGTATTTCGGCATGTTATTCCCTCCCGCCATGACAACCGACGGATCACGGAATGCCTCCCGCACCCCATCAATCCACGTCGGGAAGGCAATGATATCGTCATCCCCGAAGATAAGGAGTGCCGAGCTCGATTCGGCGAGCCCCCGGTGCCTCGCCACGTGCAGCCCGGGATTCTCGGCACGGCAATACCGCATGTTCCTGATTTTCCCCATGCATGATTTTACCACCTCGGATGTCCCGTCACTCGATCCGTTATCGACAACAATAAGTTCGTAGTCATCCTGATGAATGGTCTGGGACGCAATCGATTTGATCGTCTGCAACAGAAGTTCCGCCCGGTTTCTTGTCGGAATTATAACTGTAACATCCATGATTATATGCCTTCTCCCAATTACCGCCTTACGGCTCTGAACATGAAGCGGCAATAGACCCGCTGCCCCGGGTACCGCGACCCGACTTCATCAAGATTTGTGAAGTGCAGTACCTCGCAGTTCATCTTTGTTATCGCCTCGACGACTCGTTTCTTTAATGATTCTGGCGAATAATGCCGGCTGAAAGCCTCCCGCACATATCCGTCGTCCCGCCATATGCACCGCGCGCCTTCTTCGACCTTTATTCGGCGTCTATCGTGAAGGGGACCGGTCTTGACAAAATACACGCTTTCCACATAGAGGGGTATGATTCCCAGCCTGCCGCCCCGCCTCAGAACCCGCTCGGCTTCAGTGATGAAGCGTATATCCGCGTCGTCCTGGAAACATTCATAGGCGCAGTGCAGGGTCAGGACATCAGCAAAATTATTATCAACGGGCATGCGGGCGGCGTCACCGCCGATACTGTTGCCATGTATTCCCTCGGGATAGATCAGATCCTGCCGGTAACAGGTATTCTTGAGATGTTCCGCGACCACATCGGCAAAGGGGCTTGTACTGGCTGCGATATCGATGCACACATCTCGCCCCGAAATGTGAAGTTCTGACATGGTAAGATAGTGTTCCAGTATCTTCTCAATACGTGTATCGCCATAGTTCGAATAAAATCGGCATAAGTCGGGGTATTGATCCATCCACTTTTCAAAACAGTCAATGTCAACCGAACGTTCGACAACAGGAACACCTAATTGATGGAACCGCCGGAGGAGATCGGACGGCGATGTCAGGGACTCTACCCATGACGCACGCATGTCGTCAGAGGCGTTCTTGAACTCCCGCCACTGCCTCCAGAGGACGACTGCGTCGGCAACAGAATACCGCTTCATATTCCCCACGATCGCCTTCACACTGTCTCTGATCTTATTTTTCAATCGGAGCCGCACTTCCATCACCGTCTTTTCCCGTTAAACATGCGCTTTCCCGATATTTTTATTTTCCCTGACTCCACCGGCCTACTCCTGATTCCGTAACGACACAAGCCTGCCTATGTCGATCCTCAGGTGAAACGCCGCCACGATGTACGACCAGAGTTCAGCGATCAAAGTTCTGTCCAATACCTTTAACACCAAAAGGTACGATAAAAAACCAACGGTCACTACAAGCCCCGCTATCGCGATTTCATGATAGCCGGCAAGCACCTGCTTCATCACCATGAGTATGAAAAAGCTGCAGAAAAAACCGATGAAGGGCGCTCTCAGGGATCGCCAGAGAAACGCATACGTGGCGCGCAGGTGTCGTACCGCGAGCCAGCAGAACAGAAGGCTCCCGATAACGACCGTTATAAGCCTGGCGATACAAAAGCCGTCGACGCCCCCGAGATACGCCCCCGCTACGTACAATGGCAGGGTATACAACAGTTTATACAGCTGAAAGCGGAAAAGCGTGTCTGCCCTCCCGATCGCCTTGATTCCGTCAGGTATGATATAGGTAAAGACCGCCGAGAGAGAACCGCTGATCCCCAGCAGGCCGAAAGGGAACACGAGATCGCTCCATTGCTCTCCCAGAAAAACGGGCAGCGCCGATGCCAGATGATAGAGCATCAGACCGATCAGAAGCGAAATAACGGAGAAAAACGACAGCATCCGGTAGAGATAGGGCGTTATGTCTCCACGCTGGCTTTCCTTGCAGAGATAGGGAAACATGATCTGGGCGACCGGCGAAATGAAAAGGCCGATCAGGCTGCTCGTCGCCGTATACGCAAAGGAATACACCCCGAGAGCGCTTGCCGTGACGAATTTACCAACGATCGCCTTGTCGCCCCATATATAGATCCAGCCCAGGAGCGCTTCCAGGTAGCAGAATAAGCCGAACCACACCATGCGCCTGAGCGTCTGATAATCAAACTCCAGGCGCGGCATCCACGGGAGGGCAATGAAGAGCGATAGTGCCCGGGAAAGTGAACCTCCGAGATTGCCGAAAACAATGGCCCAGGCACCGTATTCGAAATACGCCATGGGAAGGGTTATTAAAACGAGCGACAGGCCGGGGACAACGGTAACGAAAAAAAGTTTTCTGAAATCTATCCTTTTTTGAATAATGCTCTGGTAGCTCAGGCTGAACGAGGAAAGTATGATTTGAATGCCCATAACGCGAAGGATGCTCTCCGCCGCGGGACTTTCAAAGAAGCGGGCGATAAGCGGCGCCGTCACATAGACAATCACAAAGAAGATAACGCCCAGAACAACATTCATGATAAAGGAAATATTGAAGATTTCCCGTTCTCCCGCACTGCTCTGTATCACCGCCCTCGAAATCCCCGCGTCTCTCGTCATTTCTATGAGAGAGATGACCAGTGAGGCGATGGCGATAAGACCGAAATCCTTCGGGGCGAGAAATTTGGCAAGGACGATATATATGAGGGGCGTAATGAGTTTGGGCACTATGACACCTGCGTACGACCACTTCACCGACTCTATCGTCCGTTTTCTGAAATCGGTGTCCGTCATGAGGCCGTCACCCCTCTTTCCAGCAACTCCCCGGCAAATTCCACGGCGGTGGTGCTTCGCTTTTTCAGTTCAGGGACAATGAGCCGCAGTGAACCGGCTATCGATTCACGGTCAATTATGATCTCGTCGACACGCCGATTCAGATCGTCAGCATCCGCCTCTGCCAAATCCGTTTCATAAAATGTCTGCGGCGCACCGCAGAGGAGAGAAAGCCCCCGCAGCTTCGTCATCTGATAGATTCCCGAAGCAATGCCCAGGAAGGGTATGCCGAGGGAAGCGGCAAAAACGCAGAAATGGTATCGAGACCCGACGGCGACATTGCACAGGCCGATCATCCCTTTCAGTGTTACATCGTCATACTCGCCTTCAATACAACAGGCATAATGACGATAAGCCATCCGGGCAGCGATCTCGCGATGAAGCCTCCTGTCATCGACATCGGGATGGTAGTCGGTGGGGATAAAAACGATCTTCGCCTTATAGTGGGCAAGGATATGATCGGCAACACGGGCAAGGATCTCGGTTAAACCCGACAGGTTCGTGTCTTTTCCTTTCGATGTAAAAAGCCTCAAAGACCCTTTCATATTCATGCAGACGGTTATTTCCGCTTTTCTGTTCAGCCAGCCGGGCGTGACACCGGGATCATTTTCGACAGTCTGCATAGCGGTTCTTTTGCTCAGTGAAGGAAGGCACATGGCATCATCGGCAGCATCGATCAACAGAGGCTTTGTAATCCCGATCTCACGGCAGCGATTCCGTGAAATACCTTTGTCCCGAAATGTTATCATCCGCGGCTTGTTCAGCACGTACCGGGCAAAAAGCCTGTCAAACCGCCCCCGAAACGGGCCTATCGTCTGGCCGGATACCACAATCGGCTTACCGAGAATCGACGCTGCCGTATACGTTACTCCTTTTTTGTAGAACTCTTCGGGGATAATACTGTTCAGATTCCCTCCGCCCACGTTAAACAGAAGGTCTGCCGACGCGATTTCCCGTATTCCACGATATGCCGACGGCCAGAGCCGTACATGAAGCCCTTTCTTGAAAAGCCAGGTTCCGGTGAGAAAAATAATCATGTGCAGTAATTTCGTGCCATTCACCAAGGCAGCGGCCATACCCTTCCGGGAAGAAATCCCGATTTTCTCGATATCGTCAACGGATGCCTCTCCATGATACGACGCCGTGTACTTTGGATCGGGGGAAAACATGACCACTTCCAGACGCTTGCCGAACATCTTCCTCAAATGTATCAAATCGGTGCGGGGCATCGCCTCGTCACCGATGTCCCGCGCCCCGTATCCGCCGATGATAACTATTTTATAGGGTGATTTCTTAACGATCTCATGATGTGTTGCCGGACGGAAACTCACGATGAGATCTTTCGCCAGGGAAAAGCCTTTTTGCAGAATTTCAAGAGAAACGGCGGCAATCTTCCCGATTTTACCGGTTATCGAAGATGCGGTGCCGGCGGCGGCGAGAAAGCCGGCGTTTTTATAGCGGCGGCTGAGGCTGAATCGAAGAAATGAAGGGAAGCTTCTCACTACTCCCCATGCCGTCACCTCCTGGAAACGGGTCGCACCATAGTCCGGCAACACTCCTCCCGTGATGCGCCACCAGAACCTCTTCGGCCCCACGTCTTGCTTTCTCACAAGGTCCTGGCTGGCGATTATTGTCTCATCGTCGACGGATTTCGACACCACCATCTTCTCCGCTTCCAGCAGATCCATAATGGATCGTCCCTTTTCGGAACGGACGATTACCGTCGACGTCCCCCATGGGTGGTGTAGTTGGTTACTCCAGTTGTCCCCGACGGCAACATCGGCGTATGCGGCGACCTTGTCGACGCAGAGGTAACATCTCGGCGGGATGAAGAAGTTCGCGAACATCTGCCCCCAATAGTGAAAATCGAGGTGGGGAACGTTCACCACGCCGCCGTTTTTCATGCGAACCGCCATATGCCCTACGTGATGATCACCGCTCCGATACTCGATTGTCTTCACCCTTCCGCTGTCGATACCTTTTCTGTCCAGCAGAAATTTCGTCGCGTTGAAACTCGGAGTCCGGCTGCAGAACAGTCCGATCAGATACGGCAGCTTCTCCTTTAATCTTCCATCGATAGCCTGAATTCTCCTCAAAGCCTTCATGTGGCAGGGTAACCCGACAATGGCGTAGCGTCCCGGCACGTTTTTTATGTTGCCCAGTACCGTCCCTATCGGAACGGGACAGTACTTCGACTGCTGGGCTTCCAGAATCTCGGAGACGGTCCGGGCGATCACCGGTTCCGCCCAGAGGGGATCTCCCTCTTTCATAACCGTTACAACGGCACCGTCAATCATCCTCCGCTGGAGAAGACCCACCAGTATTTCAGTTACCACTCCCCCTGACGAACCTCTACGGTGGACAGCATCGTCCGTCGAATACCCCACGAGAAGACGGTCAAAGGACCCCAGCCAGGAATGATTCCTGTTGCTCTTTTGCCCCTCATCGAGGATATCTGAATGAATATTCGCGTCAACACCCGGACAGATAGACATGCAGACGCCGCAGTCCGTACATCGAGCATCATCGATTACGGGGTAATATAATCCCCTGTCGTCATCTCTTTTCATTCGTATGCATCCGGCTGGGCAGATGCCCGCACAAAAGGCGCATCCGCAACAGAGATGATTGAGCACAACAGAAGAAATGTTATTTCTTCCAATTACCGTCTTTTCTCGTAACATACTGTTTTCACAACCCCGGAAGCATCTCATCGACCCTTCGGGCTGGTCTTGATCTCTACACTCTTTTTGCCCTCCCAGAGGAGCACCAGGGGGCGGCCCTTCAATCGGGGAAGGAAATTTTCATATTCTTCCCTGCTTAAAACGAGCGGCCGAATCTTCCGCTTTATATAACGTTCCGTTTTCCTGCTGAGGTCGTTGAGGTGGTACTCGTCGATATCCCCCACCAGGACGAGGTCGATAATCCCCGTGTCCTTTCCCTCTGCATAGTCATCGACGAGATACGCCCGTTCGAGATCCCCGAGCCTGTTGACGATGCCGTCAACAACCTGGTCGATCCCGATGACCTTGCTCACCATCGATGTGAGTTCGGGAAAGAGAGGATGGCCCGCGTCGGCGGAATACAGCACCTGTCGTCCGTTCTTCTCCGACTTGAGGAGTCTGGCCTGTGTCAACTGGTTGAGTTCCTCCCGGACTGCGTTCGTCGACACATTTAATTCCTTTGCCAGACCCCGCAGGTACGCCTGTGTTCCGGGATTGAGAAAAAACCTGATGAGCAGTTTGATGCGGGTCTTGGAGGCGATCAACCCTGCAAATAATGTTTCCATGGCGCACACTTAATGAGTAGAATAACTACTCATTAACATATCACCCATTTATGTCAATATATTTTTTGCCTGCCGGAATGGACCGTCCGGAATAGTTTTCTTTGGGAATTCGGGGAGGTACTGAAGACACCGAGAGGTAACGGCTATCGTCAATAATTTGTCTTTTGCCAAAAAGACGCGCTCTTTTCGATACGCTGAGACAACACGCGGGCCGTGGGATGTTCACCTTTTCCATACTGTTTATCGACCGTCTCTGTCTTCAAACGGTTCGTCTACCTGCTCGCTTCGATCAAACCTCAGCTGGGCGATCTGTTCGGAAACGAGCCCCACCATAAATACAACAACGGAAATCGTCATCAGCATGGCCGAGGTCGGCCCATATCTCGCATCGAGCATGATGATCTTGAAAAGGCCATAGATGAATCCCGTTAAAAACATCATGCAACTCACCGGCAGGAATACCCGCATCGGGGAAAACAACGTTGCTATCTTGAGAATGATCAGGAAAAACCGCACTCCGTCCCTGAATATTCTTATTTTACTCTTCCCCGTTCTCCTCAGCATCTGGATGGGCACATAAGTTAAACTGTACCCGGACCGAACCGCCGCCATCGTCAGCGTCGTGGGATAGGAAAAACCGTTGGGAAGCAGGTAAAGGAAGCGACGCGCGATCTGTCGTTTAATGGCCCTGAATCCCGACGTCAGATCGTTGATTTTTCTCCGGCACATGTATGACGCAAACCAGTTATAGAAGGTGTTGGCCATCGTTCTATGGAGCGGTGACTGTGACATACCCTTCCGTTCTCCCACCACCATATCGTAGGGCCCCACTTTTTCAAGCAGTTTCGGTATGTCTTCCGGCGCATGCTGCCCATCGCCGTCAAGCATGACCAGGACGCTCCCCCGGGCATGCCTGATCCCCGTCTTCACCGCCGCTCCGTTGCCTATATTATACGGATGGGATATGACGCGGGCACCCGCCGATTCGGCCTTTTCCTGCGTTTCATCATGAGAGCCGTCGTTTACGACGATAATTTCATACCATACACCGAGGCCGTCCATGGTAGCGCGAATCCTGGCAACGATCGAATCGATCATCCCCGATTCCCCGTAGACGGGAACAATAATGCTGACGCTCTCTTTGCTATCCCCCTGTTGCTGCATACTTACGCCCTTCGCCTCCCCTGCCGCGGCGCCATCGGCCTCATGTTCCCCCGAAGCCCCCCGTCCTCTCCCGTTTTGAGGAACGATACCCGCGGACGATACCCCACCCCCACAGGACGATCCAGACGGACAGTCCGAATACTGAAACCCACCTGCCGATCTCATATCCCCAGGGTTTATATTCGACCATAATCCTGTGCCTGCCCGCCGTCAAAGGTATCCCCCGAAGCGTATAATTCGCCCGCATAAGTTCATACTCCTTCTGAACGCTTCCCTCCAGGGCACGGGCTCTCCACCCGTCGCTGTGCGGATCGGTTATCAACAGCACCGAAGCATCGGCCGTATCTGCTTCAATGACCATATAATCGGTCGATTCGTCAACAATTTTTACCGATCCCCGCACGCTGCCGCTGTACGGTTGGATAACGGGCCGTCGTTCGAGGATAACCGTTCGATAAGGGTCGAAGTCGGGCTTCACGAGTTCCTCAAGAATACCATTCCCATCGGGAACAACAGCATACCGCCCAACGAGAACAAGTCGGGGCATGTCATTGCCCGGCTTCCCGATTACCCTTTCATTGCCACGATAGGCAATAACATATTGACATCGAAGCATTCCATAGAGGGGATGATACCTGGTGATGGGTGTGTATTCATTTGCTCCCTCGATAGCGCTGCCCTGCGTGAAGGCCATAAACTCGGCGTACCGTTTGAGCGGCGTATCGTATCCCCACAGGTTCGAGACGCCGATCGACATGCCGAGATTGGGGCTATCGGCATCGAGTATGCGGTAGTCGCCGGAACGGGCCGCGAGGAAATGTTCCAGCGCCGGCGGTCTGGCGTACTCGAGGGGAAAGGTCGGCCTGTTGGCGGCGGCAAACCAGATAAGCTCCCCCGCCAGCACGACAACAATGCCCCAGACAACGCCGCGGCGCTTCGATATTCCAAACAGAAGCAGCCAGAGGACGATACAGACGGCCGATGCCGCCGAGACGGCGATAACGGCTGCCTTTGAAGCGGCACGGATAAAATCAGGGGCGGCATAAAGGTGCCCCGGCAGATAGCTTTCGCCGCTGCGGTATATTCCTTCCATGATCATGCGGACGCTGTGCTTTCCTTCACCCATCAGGCCGTCTCCGTATACGAAAAGGCCAGCGAGAGCGAATGCGAATGCCCCTGCAAGTACGGAAGCCTTCACATAAGGCGACACGTCATCGGCGTCGAGAAGGCGGTCGAATCCGATCCCCGCAAGCATTGCCATAAACAGCGACGCCTGAAAAATGAATTTCGAATTTCCCCTGAAGATGTCGAATCCCGGCAGCCACTCATAGAGTAATCTAAAGAGCGGCGTATACCCTCCAAGGGCAAGAATCATAAGGATAACCGCCATCGTCGCCGAGAATCTCTTCACCGTCCGGCGGCCATATATCGTGCCATAGAGAAACAGGAAAAAGCCGGTGATACCGAAGAACGGGCACATCTCCCACAGGAACCACCGCCCCCAGTAGGGAAGATTGTGCAGGTCACCGAAGATCCCGGGGACAAGAAAGGTTATGAGGTTCTCGGGAGGAAACGAGAACGACGCGGCAAATCCATAGGAAATGCCGCCCGATCTTGCGCTTTCATGAGCGAATTCAAATCCGGGGAACAGTTGAACTGCTCCGACAATGACAGCCCCCACGTAGATGAGGGGCATACCGATGACGGCGGTGATCCTGTGTTTGCAGGCTGTAAACTGCAAAGCCGAATATAAAAGGGCCGCCACCCCGGTGTAAAAGAGATACTGGGGATGGCCGGCGAGGATCTGCATGGCAACGGCGAATACCCCAAGGGTTACCCACCTGCCGGAACGGTGGTCGAACCACCCGTCAATAGAGAGAAAGACAAGGGGCGCCCACACCATCGTGCACAGATTCGGCAGGCTGCCGGGGATCAGGTGGAGGAAAAAACTCCCGCCGAACATGGCGCAGAGCGCGGCGACAAACGCCGCCATGACATGGATGCCGCGGTACCGGCCCCAGATGTACATATTCAATCCCATGAGAAACACGTGAATAACAATAGACCAGTTAACGGCATGGGCTATCGAGGGAAGCATGAATATGAGATTAAGGGGATAGAGCTGCGCGGCCTGAAGTCCTCCCAGGCAGGGTATACCGGAAAAGCAGTAGGGATTCCACAATGCCAAGTTTCCCTGCTTCAGCTCATGGAACGCAAATGTCCGGAGGTGGAGGAAGAGGCTGGAGAGGTCCATTCCCTTCGACGACAGGACCGGCGGATGTGAAGCAAAAAGCACATCGCCGAACAGGAGCATCACCACCGTAAGCAGGATGGCCGGGACGGCAATACGGGATAAACACCCGTGCAGGCCGTACTCTTTTCTATTGTATGAATCCAGTTGATGTGGCATCATGGCACCGAATGCAATCATTATCACTACTGAGTCGGGATAGAACGTTCATGGACACAGTCAGCATTATCCTTCCTACCTACAATGAAAGGGATACAATTGAACCCCTCATCACCCGTCTTTTCAACGCCCTGCCGGACGCCGAGGTCATTGTCGTCGACGATGACTCCCCCGACGGCACATGGCACATCGCCCAGGCCCTTCAACCGAAGCATCCCCGGCTGAAGGTTCATCGAAGGCTCAATGAACGGGGGCTGACCACCGCCATACAGGCTGGAATCGACCTGTCGACGGGTGACCTCGTGGGCTGGCTCGACTGCGACCTTTCCATGCCACCCGCGGTGTTCACCCGTATGATACCCCACTTCGAGACCGCCGATTTCGTCCTCGGCTCCCGTTACGTTTCCGGCGGCAAGGATGACAGACCGTTTCTGCGGCGCCTTTCCAGCCTCATCATCTGCACCACGGGCAGGATCTTCCTCGGCACGGCGACGAAAGATCTTACCAGCGGGTTCATTCTCTGCCGCCGGACGATTGTCGACGCCTTCCCTCTCAAAGGCTACTATGGGGAATACTGCATAGAGCTCATTTTCAGGGCTGAGCGACATAACTTCACCGTCAAAGAAATTCCCTATCATTTCACCGACCGGGCTATAGGCGAGAGCAAGACGTTTCCCAGTATGAGAGGGTTTCTCCGGCTCGGAATGAGATATCTCACCGTTATCGCGCGGCTCTCGTTTGAAAGAATATCGTCATCTTTTCTCTCGATCACCTGTTAACCTCATTCAGTCTCGCCGGGAGCGGCAGGCGTGAAATCACCACCCTCTTTGATCAATGATACAAGGTTTTCTCTCGCCCTCTGGAAACGAGGATTAAGAGCAAGGGCTCGGCGGAAGCAGGCCATTGCCTCTTCCCGTTTACCCGCCGCTTCGTATGCGACGCCGAGATTGTTATAGCCTTCCGCGTATGCCGGTTCCACTTCGATTGCCTTTTCGAAATACCGGGCACTGACATCATACTGTTTCCCCCCGAAGTAGATTAATCCAAGGTTATTGTATGACCCGACGAAATCGGGCTTCACCACAACTGCTTTCTCCAGATATTCGACCGCTTCTTCCCGCTTCCCCTTCCGGAAAAGAACCGCCGCAATATTGTTGTACGCCCTTGCATTATCCGGCTTGATGCGGATCGCTTCCTTATAGTGCATCAGCGCCTTGTCGTCCATCCCCGCGTTGACATAGGCGAGGCCGAGGTTCGTGTGTGCCACGTAGCTGTTCGACGTCTTCTTCAGCGCGTGCTCAAAAAGCGTAACGCTGCTTTGCCATGTTTCCACCTGGTTGCGGGCGACAATGCCAAGCAGAACAAGGGTCACCACCACCGCTCCCGCTGCCCCATGTGGA
>JAFGWZ010000179.1 GCA_016936905.1 Deltaproteobacteria bacterium
ATTCGAGGGGCCTGAAGCGGATCGAGGCCCCGGGGATTGCATCGAGAAAGGGCCGGATCCGTTTCTGAATTTCCTTGTGACTTGCCCGCTTGTATTCCTTTCCTTCTATCAGTTCGATGGTTATCTCGGCGGCGTTCGCGGTGCCGCTGCCGATGCTCAGTTCATAAGCGCTGGGGGCCTTGAACCCGACCGTTGAGACCACGCGGACCGCCTCGGGAACATGGTTTTTGATAATCTCTTCAACATGGCGGGCCACGTCGTCAGTTACACGGACATCCGAATCGGGTGGGGTTTCCACCGTAATATAGATATAGTCGAAGTCGGCATCGGGAAACATCTCGATCTTGACGATTTTGAAATAGAAAAGAGCCCCTACGGAGATCATGCTGACGGTGATGATGATGACGATAACGCACCGGTGATTCATTGCCCAGGTGACCGCCCTCCCGTATATCTGTTTGAGCCTTTTCAGATCTTCTTCTGGACCGACAATGGTTCCTTCTTTCACGGACCGATGCATGAACCGGGCGAGGAACAGCGGGTTGGCGATGAGGGCGACGATCAGCGACGATGCGAGGGCGATCGAGACTGTTTTGGGCATGAATCCCATGAATTTCCCCATAACGCCGGTCATGAGAAGCATGGGAAGGAAAGCCGAGATCGTGGTCAGTGTGGCTGAAATTACCGGGAGCGCCACTTCCGATACTCCGTCTACGATTGCCGTTATTCGATCTTTTCCCAATTGATAATGATGATAGGCGCTTTCCACCACGATAATGGCGTTATCGACGAGAAGGCCGATGCAGAGAACGAGGGAGAACCGCACCATGTCATTGTTGGTGAGCCCGAACATATTGAGAAATATAAACGTCATCAAGAGCGACAGGGGGATTGAAAATGACGTGATGATCGAATTGCGAAGCCCCATTGCGAAGTAGAGAACAATGATGACGATGATCAACCCGGTGACCGCCGAGTTGTTCATGATCTCAAACCCTTCTTTGATATACTTCGACTGATCGGCGGTCACTACCGTGTGTACGCCGTTCGGAAAGGTCTTCTCAATCTCGGCGAGTTTTTCCCTTACCTTACGGGACGTTTCGAGAATATTCGCCCCCGATCTCTTTTTGACAGAGAGTGTTACCGACGACTCTCCCTGGACCCGGGCATACGAAATGTCTTCATCGTGTCCGTCGACGATGCGGGCGACATCGCCGAGAAATACGACTCTATTACCCTGCTCAATGATGGGAACAAAGGCATAGTCGGCCACCTTCTTGACTTCAGCAAACGTCCGGACGACGAACTTCCGCTTCGATATGGTTACCTCTCCCGCGGGAATGCTGACATCGGATTTCTTCAAGGCCGCCACGACATCGAGGATGGTGACGCCGTATTGGGTGAGACGATCAGGATCGACATAAATGTAAATCTCCCGGGAAAGGCCTCCGGAAACATCCGTATCAAGAACCTCGGGGAGCAGATTGAGTTCATCCGCCACATCTTCGGCAAGACGTTTGAGCCGAACCGGATCCATATTGCCGACCAGGGAGGTGATGAGAATAGGGATATCGGAAAAGTTGATCTCTTCTATTTCCGGTTCTTCGATGTCTTCGGGAAGTTCTTTCCGGGCATCACTCACCTTATCGCGGATTTTCTGGAGCATCTGCTCCATGTCCGCTTCGATGTCAAATTCCGTTACAATGATCGATACGCCCGCCGCCGAGTATGATCTCATTTCCTTCATGTCCGACAGATCGCTGAGATAGTCTTCCAGGTGATTGGTGACGAGGCTTTCCACTTCGGTGGGAGAGGCGCCCGGGTAGGTGGTGATAATCAGGGCAACGGGGACGACAACTTCCGGCGATCCTTCCTTGGGCATATTCTGGTAGGCCACAACGCCGGCAACAACGGGGAGGATGATCACGAGGAGCGTGAATATCCGGGCATACCGAATGATAAAACGGAAAAAGTTCATAATTATCAGCGCGGTTTGTTATGAAAAGGGTGTGATGGTTACTTTGTCTCCCGGTTTAACATAATTCTGCCCCTTGATGATCAGGCTCTCTCCCTGCCGGAGGCCCTTGACGATGCGCACAAGATCACCCTGCGTCTGCCCCGGCTCGATGGTTCGTTGCCGGGCCGTTTGATTTTCGTCGACTATAAAGACCTCTGCTCCGTTTTCACGGAAGAGGACCGCGTTCTGGGGGATCAGGACCGCATCGGGCACAACTTCAACGATAAGCTTGACCCGAGCGGACCGACCGGCTTTCAGGAGCAGGTCCTCGTTGTTGATTACAATTTCCACACCGAATGTGTTGGTCGCGGCGTCTGATTTGACATCAAGGCGGTCGATGCGGCCGCCGAACGTCCGGACGGGATAGGCGTCGACGGTAACCGTGACAGTATCGCGGCGGTCGACATGGACAAAGTCTTTTTCAGCGAGAAATGCCTTGACCCGGACGCGGCTCAGATCGATCAAGGTCATCACCGGATCATTCGTGCCGATGATCTGGCCGATCTCGATATGCCGGGCTGCCACCACGCTTGAGAAGGGAGCGGTGATCACCGTCTTTTTCAATCGTTCTTCAGCGATATCGACTCCTGCCTGCGCCTGCCCTTCCTGGGCAAGGGCCGTCTTGTATTCCGATTCCACTTTATCGAAGGCGTCTTGGGACACCACCTCGCCGGGCAGGAGTTTTTTGAATCGGTTGTAAGCATTTTGAGCCGCTGACAGGCGGGCCCGGGCAGCGGTGAGATTACTACATGACTCCTCAAGCGCAAGTTTGTAATCGGTCGGTTTGATCCGGGCGAGGATATTTCCCTTGGCTACCTGATCGCCCACATCGCCGCTATACTGACTGATCTCTCCGGGGACCTGAGCGCTGAGCGTGACGATCCGGTCCGGGAGTGTCCTTCCGACCGCTTCGACGACGATCGGCATATTTCTTGTCTTTATCGTCATGATTTGAACGGGCACCGGACTGTCACCCTGCGGCGGTGAGGAGGAATCGACAGTGTCCTGACCGAGGACGACGAAAAATCCGATTGCTGCGGATACGGCAAGCACCGCCGCCGTGACGGATAGAATGAACCGCTTTGACATTCGATTTCCCATTGGCTACCGCTCCGTTAAATAATTGCATCCGGTCTCCCGGGAGTTCCATCGCACCGCCGTTTCATAGAATATGATCGACGCCGCAACGGATAGATTAAGAGACTCGATGGCCCCGCAGCCGGGTATGGAGATTCGTTGATCCGCCCGTTCGATAAGCTGCGGCGACAGCCCCTTCGTTTCATGACCGAACATGAGAATGGTTTTCCCCGATTGTTTCCACTGGTGAAGAGGGATGCCTCCCTCGGGAACAGTGGCTGTCAACGTATACCCGTCACGGGCGGCAATCTCGACGGGCCCGTCGCAGTGAACCAGCTGATACACTTCCACCCCAAAGATAGCACCAGCTGACGACCTTATCACCTTCGTGTTGAAGGGGTCAACACAAAACGGACCGACAAGAATGGTGGAGAAACCGAACCATGCCGATGATCGGATGATTGCTCCCAGATTGCCGGGATCTGATATCTCTTCGCAGTAGATGACCATGCCGCCCAGCCTGCCTGCTCCATCGTCGATGCGGAATTCTTTCTGCTGGCAGACGATAATAATTCCCTGGGGCGTTTCTTCAGATGAAATGACCTCCATGTCATTACTCGAGCATTCGTAGACGGGAATCATCGAGGGAAGAGGAAAGGCTGATGGATTGTCCCGTATTCTGTCGGCAAAATCGTGATCGACGATGATTTCCCTGACTGGATGATGGGGAGCATCCAGCGCGGCATGAAGAGAGTTCACTCCCTCGGCGATGAAGAGCTGTTCCTCCCGGCGGTACTTTTTCTGATGGAGCTTCCGAATCCATTTACGGTGCTGTGTTGAAAGGGGGAGTGTCATCATTTCCGAATCCACGGTAGTGTTGCCTGCCTTTGTTGTCATTTAAATAATAATCATACTATAAATGGTCGAAATGCCAAAGCTGAAATCTTAAGATGAAAAACGGTTTACGGTTCCCAGTTTCTGGTTCCGGTTTTACGGTTTCTGAATTACGAATTCCGGTATTCGATTTCCGATTCCCCCAATTCCTGTTTTCCAATTTCCCATTTCCCAATTACTAATTCCCGTTTTCCGATTTCCGCTACACATGAAATGCCTTCCCAATCATTGATTGCTATGGTACAGTTCCGTGCAAATACATGCGGGCGGGAATTATGATCAACGGCCTTCTTCTTTTCAGCACCGGCGTCATTTTTTTCATCCTGGGAATGGTAAGGTTGAGTGAAACCGTTCAGCGCCGGTTGACCAATGTCCGTATTCGCGAGTACTTCAAGATGTCCGTCAGGACACCTCTGCACGGGGTAGTAACGGGATTCGCGACAACGATACTCTTTCAGAGCAGTTCAGCGACGTCCGTTCTTACCGTCGGGCTTGTCAGCGCCGGGCTGATCAGTTTTTATCATTCCCTGGGGATCATCCTCGGGGCGGATATCGGGACGACCCTGACGGTACAGCTCGTTGTCTGGAAGTTTACCGACATATCCCCGATATTTATCATCCTAGGCAGCATTGTGTGGATAACCGGGAAAAACACATGGAAATATGTCGGCATGGCCGTCTTTTATTTCGGGATTATCTTTTTCGGGTTGAGCCTTGTTTCGCAGGCCACCGCTCCCTTGAAGAACAGCGAACAGATCATTCATTTTTTCCAGACGGCGAGGAACCCGTTCATCGGGCTTCTCATCGGGCTCGCGATCACCGCTGTGATTCAGTCCTCAGCGATACCGATCGCCATTCTGGTCATCCTCGCCCAACACGGCCTGGTAAACATCGAGACCTCCCTCCCCATCATCTTCGGGGCCAATGTAGGGACCGCCGCCACGGCGTTCCTGGCATCCCTGGCGGCGAATATCAACGGGAAACGGTCTGCCGTTGCACACGTTCTTTTCAAGGTCATCGGCGTTATCGTCTGCATGTCCGTTCTGCCGTTTTTCATCATCTTTCTGAAACATCTTACGGCTGATACGGCTCAGCAGATAGCCTACGGGCACTTCTTTTTCAATGTGGTCATCGTCGTCCTCCTCATTCCCTTCCTCAAGCCGGTCTCACGGATTATCGTCACGATTATGCCGGGCAAAGAGGACGTTCTGTCCCTCTGGCCTGAGTATCTCGATGAAAACAGCCTTGACCGGGCAGATGCGGCGTTCGAATGCGCGAGAAAGGAACTGGGACGGCAGATCGGCCTTGCAAACAGAATGTACGTAAAGAGTGTCTCTCTCATCGAGGGATATACCGAAGGAGGGAAGAATGACGTTACGTATATCGAATATGTCGTCGACACCCTTCGGAGGGAAATCGGAAGCTATCTCTGCGGGATATCGGAAAGCTCGCTGTCACCCCACCTGTCACAGAAGCTTTTTCTCTACTCACAGCTCACCGACGATATCGAACGGATAGGCGATCACGCCCTCAGCCTGGCTCTGCTGTCGGAACAGAAAAAAAGGCGGCGAATCTCTTTCACCGATATGGCCTTTGCCGATCTTCGGAATTTTCAAACGAAGGTGGAGGAAAATCTCCGTGACGTGGCGACCCTGATTTCAAAGAGGGACGATCAGGCTATCGCGAGGATTTTTACACGGGA
>JAFGWZ010000180.1 GCA_016936905.1 Deltaproteobacteria bacterium
CACGGCCATACAGACGGCCACGAGTCCGCTCGGAGGAGCGATGCAGCACCTATTCCATCAGTTTTATGTTTTGAAAGAGCAATATTACGCCTGGAGGCGTTATGTCTCCCACCTGATCACCTCGCATCGTCGCGTGAGCCGGTGGGGTGATCAAGCGGTTGCGTGACTTTTTGCGGCCTTGTCAAGATTGATGGTCTCGTAAATACCATCAGACGGCTTTGTAAAAAGGCCGAGATAAATCTCGAGGAATGCGGCGTACTTACGTACGCCGCAGTGACGAGAGATGCAGCGTAACGCAGAGATCGGACTTTTTACAAAGCCGTCAAGATTATGGTTGAACAACAAACAACGGAAGGGAGCAACGATGAAACTGATCGATGATATTTATGTGTACGAATGGACCAACTATTTCGACAATAACTGCAACAGTTATTATATCGGAGGCACTGTCCAGGCCCTGATCGATCCCGGCCTGTCACGGTATGTCCCCGAATTGATAAGCAGTATGGAAACGGACGGCATCAGACGGGAAGACATCCGGTATATTATAAATACCCATTCACACCCCGACCACTTCGAGGGCTCCATGGAATTCAATGACAACTCCGCCGTCACCATCGCGCTCCATGAAAGGGAGGCAGCATTTCTCGAAGAGACAGGGGCTCTCATGTACGGTTGGTTCGGCCTCGATGTGCCTGCCGTATCGATCAATATGATCCTCCGTGAAGGGCCGATTACCCTCGGCGACGAGACATTCGACGTTATTTTGTCACCCGGCCATTCACCTGGCTCCCTCTCTCTCTACTGGCCCTCAAAAAAGGCTCTCTTTTCCGGTGACGTCATCTTCGATCGTAACGTGGGACGAACCGATTTCCCCGGGGGAGACGGGGCTACGCTGAAAGAGAGCATAAGGAAACTTTCCGAACTGGACATCGACCACCTCCTGCCGGGCCATATGGGAATCGTGGAAGGAAACGAAGCGGTGAAGGACAATTTCCGGTTCGTCATCAGGAATGTCTTCCCGTATATATAATGCGTTCTATCGTGCCTTTCATAACAGGTCGCCGTCCCGATTATCGACAAACCAACGCTGGAATGGATGGATCCAGTCCCACCGAGTGCAAACATATGATGTACGGAAACGGTCAAGATGCGCAGGAACTGGCCTAAAGACTGAAATGAAAGCGGTGGAACAAAGGCAAGGCTTTAAGAGGCTTGCATAATGTTCTTCACTACCTCAAATGTCACTCCCGCGGAAGCGGGAATCTAATGATTACGACGAATCATAGATTCCCAATCAAGTTTGGAATGACAAAAAGTTAGTTATGCAAATCTCTCGAATTATGATTTTCGATTTACGTTTTCCCTTATCCGAAGTCCGTTTTTCGATTTCCGGTATCCGCTTTTCGTTATTCGATTTCCGATTTTTTATATTGTCCCGGTCACCGTATGATAAGCGGTGATACGAGATGAAGCATGCCCCCAGCTGTCTCGAAATATATGTTGTGGGCAATTACGCGGAATCCCGTCGATTCATCACTGACAAGCGGAACAATTTCGATGCGGGTCACATCGTTCCATCCGTCATCCACCTTGATCCGGACCACTACTCCCTGCTGGTTGCACCGGTAAGCGATATGATACGAATCGAGCACCTTCGTCACGAAACGGTTTTTCTGCTCCGTCACCGCTATGGCCCGTTCTTTCAGGGCGCTGAGACGCCCGTATGAATACGGTTGGGAAAAAACGGTGGCCGCCGTCAGCACTATGATACATATGAAAACGATGAGAGACACAGCACGGATCCTCATACTCACTCCTTTCCATTATCACCTGCCAGGTGTTATACGCTTCTGCCGGGATTCATTTGAGCGGTCATCCTTCTCTATCGGCAGGCGGCACGATCCGCCGTTTCGTACCGTAACGGTCGGTGTACGCCATCGCCACGACCCGCCAGCCGCTTCCTTGCTTTCTCAGGAATACATCCACGTCTGTCGACCCCCGCGACCCTTTGACGGAAATCTTAAAGTCGGCAACCCCCCGCTGTCCCGATATATTCACCGACCCGAGGGGGAGAAAACCGAATTTCATTCCATCACCGACGGTCTCTCTGATATCTTTGTTATTTTTTATATATACCTCCGCCGCACGATACGCGTCGGAACTCTTCATCATGAAAAAAATAGCGGTCAGAATGGTGAGAAACACCGTCACGATCAGCACGACGGCGATAACCGTGAGGACCTTGTATCTATCCGCAAGTGTCTTCGGTTTTTTCTCCCCCTCCCCGGGCAAGACGGAAAATTCCCTCTGCTGGGTGATTATGTCGGTCCCGCACTTGGCACATCGATCGGTATTCGGCTGCCGGTACCCGCAGGCGGGGCATTTCACCGTATCGACGGATCGAGACGACACTCCAATTTGGAGGGATGTCTGGGTTTTGCACTGCCGGCACGTTATGTTTATAACGGAATGAAGTTTTTTATCCCGCTTTACATTGTTCACCGCGCCACAGTTGCGACAGATTACGATCATGGCACTCCTGCTTTCCTGCTGAGTCAACCCATACGGTATAAATGTCCCTTGTCGCATTTCCGGTAAGAAAGGACGGCGGGACCTGGATCAACGTACCGATGTACACGGTAATGTTGATAAAACTAGCACAAAGACGTGTATTGGGCAAGCACTTCATCACAGCGGCGTATCATGTCGAGCGAAAGGGTGCAATCTCCGGTTGTCAGGGAAAATAATTTTTGATCACCTTGAAGAAAACAGCGGTGAATGTGCTCACCGTTTAATGCGGTTGAACGGCCATTATGAAGCTTTTTGCGAAACAATGAACATTCCTCTTGTAAACTCCGCCATATTTTTTTATAACAGAGCACATCCAAAAAGGGGGGAAGGTAACGTATGACGACTATAATGGTCAGGATCTTGCTGGCGAAGATCGGCGACGGGTACGATCAAGCTCAGCTGCAACTTGGGAAGGCCCTTCTTGATGCGGGATTTGAAGTTATTTACACAAACACGCAGGATCCCGATTCAATCGTTGCATCAGCCCTTCAGGAATCGGTAGACCACATCGGCATAACCATGCTGCCGGGATCAAACATTGCCGATCTAAAGAAGGTTATCGACCAGCTCGCCCAGGCTGACGCACCTGAAATCCAGGTAGCAGCAGGGGGATTTCTTGATGAAAAAGATATTCCGTCCGTCAAAAAGATGGGGGTTGCGGAATTTTTCCCGAAAGGAACCACGTTCGACCAGCTTGTCGCCTGGGCGAAAGAACATATCAAGCCGGTTGTGACATAATAAACGACACGTTTTCTGAAAGAAAACCGGACCGCCAGAATCAGTTATCGATCCTTAACGACGGCAGAGGCCGCTCACGTTCCATCGCGCCGGAATCCACATCTTTGTGGATGAACGTGTTGACAACCCTGTGTACTCAGCCTGTAAGTCATCCATTCAATCGATTTTATTCCGTTTTGCCCAATGTTTAAGCAGTATAATTGGCAATATTATCGATTAGTTAAATAATTTTATCGTTATTCTGAGAGCTTATCTACCGAGTAGCGGTGGCGGAAAACGACGCTGCCGTTGCCCGGATTCACCGGAGAGGCTAAGGGCGATTCAAGGTAAAAGGCGTACCCACACCCCAGAGGGCGTCCCGCAGGCCTGAAGTCCTTTTGATCCTCCGCTCGACGGCAATTCTGAATACCGCTTCAGGAGTGCAGACGGTAACTTTCTCTCTCGCCCGGGTTATGCCGGTATAGATCAGTTCCCGGGTAAGAACCGGCGACGGCCTGTCGGGCAGGATCAGGAGTATCTTCGTAAATTCCGATCCCTGGCTCTTGTGAACCGTGGTGGCAAAGACCGTTTCATGTTCCGGGAGTCTCATGGGGTGAAACTTTCGTGCAGCGCCGTCCGCCCCCGGGAAAAAGACCCTTATATCCCCTCCCGAATCCGGATCGGACATGGCGAGCCCCACATCCCCGTTGAAGAGGTGAAGCGAACAGTCGTTGCGGGTGATCATGACGGGCCGGCCGTGGTACCACACCCTGCCGGGCGACACCGTGCCGTTATCCCTGAGAATGTTCTCCGCCAGGCTGTTTATATGCGTCACGCCGTACGGTCCCTCACGGACGGCACAGAGTATTCTGAATTCGTTGAAGTGTCGAATCGCCTCCGCCGGGTCATCGGTTTCCAGGTACCTTCCGAACCCCTCCACAACATACGGCGCGAGAACCTCGGACAACCGCCGGGGCGTCGGCAGTCCCATCCACTTGATATCGTCGAAGCCGCCTTCCCTGAGCAGTTCGGATGCCCCCGCCTCGTCACCGCTGTTGACCGCGGCGCTGACCCGGCTGATCCCGCCACCGGGATGAAAACGGTAACTCCTTCGAAGTTCTATAACGTAATCCTGCATCCCCACCCCGGCAGCCTCCCGGTC
>JAFGWZ010000181.1 GCA_016936905.1 Deltaproteobacteria bacterium
GTCGTTTCCATTCTGCTGCCGATATTTGAGATGAATCAATTAATACGATAACAAGGGAGTGGCGTATACCCATTGACCGGGCAGACGCCGCACTGAATAACAGGAGAACCATAATGAAGAAAAAACGGAATAATCGAGGATTTACCCTGATAGAACTGATGGTGGTCATCGTTATTCTCGGGATTCTTGCCGGGCTGATCGTACCACGGATCATGAGCCGTCCGGAAGAGGCGAAGCAGGCAAAAGCAAGAATACAGATCGAAAGTCTTGAAACTGCACTGAAGCTCTATAAACTCGATAACGGGAACTACCCGACAACGGAACAGGGCCTCGAGGCGCTGGTCGAGGCGCCGACGGTTGGCACTCTCGCGAAAAAATGGAGAGAAGGAGGATATCTGGAAAAGGGAAAAGTTCCGAAAGATCCCTGGGGCAATGATTATGTCTATCTTTCGCCGGGATCACATGGTGATTGTGACATCATCTCATACGGAGCGGACGGTGAACAAGGTGGTGACGGAAAGAATAAGGATATTTCCAACCAGGATATTGAATAATAAAGGGTTTACTCTCATTGAATTGTCCGTTGTGGTGTTTCTCGTTACTGTAATGCTCCTAATCGCCGTTCCCCGTGTCCGTGATTCAGTCCTTACCGACGGCATCCAGTCAACAGTCAATCGCCTGACCAATACGGCACGGGAACTGCGAAGTGAGGCGGTCCGCAATCAAACGGATTACATTCTTAATATCGATCTGAGCGGGAACCGCCTGTGGACGTTAACTGCGGACGCGACGTCGGAATCACGGGACGAGATTAAGAAGAAAGCCCCACGGCTGCCCGGGGATGTAAAAATTGCCGACGTATATTATTTCGATCATGAAAAGAACTATGAGGGGGAGATGCAGATAGTCTTTTCGAGAAAGGGATATATTCAACCGACGGTCCTGCATCTCTCTAAGGGGGAAAGCTCTTTTACCGTTATATTCCATCCCTTTCTGCAGACGATTGAAATCCTCGACCGATATATGGATTATCGGTCAGCAGACTGAAAGGGCGGCACGCCAGGTATCCCGCAGTGATGAACGTCTGTGTTCATCCGGTAAGGACCGGCATGAACCCTGCCGTATGGCAGGTCAGGGCACCATGTCGTTCTGTTAATCGAAGGGAAAGCTTTGCATATCGTCATTTTATGTCATTCCGAGTAGCTATAGCGACGAGGAATCTTAATAGTATAAATATATTCAAGATTTCTCCCTTCGGTCGAAATGACATATGCCGACATTGTGCAAAACTTTCGAAACAGGGGAACCGGCACGCCGAGGCATAACGAACCGGGAAGGGAGAGAATCAGGCCGGTTCCGTGAGAAATGCAGTACTGAAAAACCATAAAGGCCGCGATGGATAAACTGAACACTCCGATTTTGGCATCATCGGCGGGGAACATGAGGAAAGCTGACGGCTTTACACTTCTGGAAGTCATGGTCGCGATGGCGATTCTAGCCATCACTCTGGTCGCGGTGTTTCAGTCTCAGTCTCAGAGCATTTCCATGGCAAGCGAATCCCGTTTTATAACGACGGCATCGCTGCTTGCCCAGAGTAAAATGACGGAAATGGAGGTGGCCGCTCCGGGAGATCTCAATTCGGGAAGCGGCGACTTCGGTGACGATTACCCCGGGTATTCGTGGCGCACCAGCATCGACAGCACACAACTGGAAGCCATTAAAAAAATCGAGGTGACGGTCAGCAATGAACGCATGGCATCAAACAACACCTTCACGCTCATACTGTACCGATTTGTCGCACCATAATGGACTAAGGTTCGTTGGGGAACATTCCTTATCTGTGGCTGACAACGGCGCTATCGGAAAAAACGGAAGGGCCGGGTTCACCCTTCTGGAGATCCTCGTCGCCATTATCATTCTGTCAATGGTTCTGACAACGGTCTATGGTGCCTACACGGGGACGTTCCACATCATCGAGCAGACAAAATACAGCGATGATGTCTACGGCATGGCCAGGACCGCCCTTACGAGAATGACAGAGGATCTTGCTTCGCTGTGCCCTTACGGCGGTATTTACTCATTTGTTGCGAAATCGGCCGAATCGGGAAAGAGAGACTTCACGGATCTTACGTTCCTGTCGTCGGCCCATCTCGACTTTAAAGATCAGAGGGTATCCGGCACTGCATCGATTTCGTATACCGTTACGGAAGGATCTGATAACACCGGTGCTGTTCTCACCAGAACGGACGTCCTCTACAGGGGAGACGACGAGAGCGATCCCGACGCAGCGGGCGGGTTTATTCTCTGCAAGTACCTGCATTCGCTTACCTATACCTTTTATAACGACATGGGTGAATCGTTCGAAACATGGGATTCCAACTCGGACACTCATAAAAACAGGGCACCGGCGGTTATCTCGATTTCACTGAACTTCGTCAACCCCGACGACAGCGAAGATCCCTTCGCTTTCATGACGAAAGTATATCTCCCCATGGCAGGAGCAAGCAATGCGGCAGCTACCGAATAACCATGGCATTGCCCTGATACTCGTCATTTTGATGATCAGCGTCATCGTTGCCGCGACAATTCAACTGAACGTAGCGTCACGCGCCGAGATTCAAGAAGCGACCACTATCGGTGACGACATCATGCTTCTGTATGTTGCCAAATCTGGTTTCAACGGTGCGAAGGCCCTCCTTATCGAGGACGATAATACCGCTGATTCGCTCACCGAGGACTGGGCAAGGCCGGCCCTGATATCGGGCATGTCGGAGGTTCTTTTCAACCGGGGGGCATTTCTCCTGTCCATCCAGGACGAAGCGGGAAAACTCCCGATCAACGAGCTTGTCGTCGGAAACGATTATAACGAAGCACTGCGCGAACTGTTGACCCGATTTCTGGAATCGGATGAATTCAACCTTGATGAACAGCAGGTCCGTGACATCGTGGATGCTGTCAAAGACTGGATTGACGAAGATGACGAGCCCACGGGATTCGGAGCGGAGAACGCCTTTTACAAGGGACGGGAACAACCTTATTCGTGTAAAAACGGCCCTCTCGACTCAGTTGACGAGCTTTTAAAGATAAAAGGAATTACAAAAGATCTTTTTTATGGTTCTGAAAATACTCCCGGGCTGAGAAGCTATATAACCGTCCACAGCGAGGGTAAAATCAATATCA
>JAFGWZ010000182.1 GCA_016936905.1 Deltaproteobacteria bacterium
GCACATCTCGAGGAATGAGGCGTACTTACGGTACGCCGCAGTGACGAGAGATGCAGCGTAACGCAGAGATCGGACTTTTTACGAAGTCGTCAATCATGAGATTTTATTGATAATCATGGACAGGTGAGTTACAATCCTCAAACAGGCACCGTGGGCGAATAATTTCCCGTGATGCTTCATCACATACTTCACGGAACGGGAGTGAATCATGGCCGGAGAGGTTCTCAGAGATATCACAAGGCTCTGCCTTGACCTGGACAAAAGATCGGCTGAAATCTACAGTCACATGGCGTCTCTGTCCGACAAGCCGGAGTTTAAAAAATTCTGGCAGCAGATGTCGGCGGAAGAACGGATGCATGTTAAGTTCTGGAAAGAAATCGCCGAGATGGCCGATCGGGGAATACTGCCTAACGTTTTTGAAAATCCGGAAAAAACGCGGCGGGAGCTGGAAGACATCCAGGCCAAAGTTAACGCCACATGGGACACGTTCCGTCAGGCTCCCGAGAAGGCATCACCATTTCTCCTAGCCTACAGAATGGAATTTTACCTCCTTCACCCCGCCCTCGGTACATTGTTTCACTATATGAAAGGAATCTCCACGGAGGATAATCCGCTGGACACCTACGAGGAGCACCTGGCGCAACTGAATGAGATGATCATAAAGCACGGACCAATAAATCCGGAAATGGAACTCCTGGCGGAGGTGATTCAGGCATTATGGAAACGAAACAGGGAACTTGCCCGCAGGAGCGCCATCGATGAATTGACCGATGTTTTCAACAGGAGGGGCTTTTTCGATACGATCACCCCCCTGCTTCACCTGTCGCAGCGGCACCAGTACCCGGTGGCCGTCATGATGATCGACATCGACGACTTCAAGCGTGTCAACGATACATACGGTCATCAGACAGGAGACAAGGTATTGAAGGGGGTGGCAACAATTCTCAGGAATAACGTAAGGTCTTCAGATATTGTGGGACGTTATGGGGGAGAAGAGTTTATCACCTTTTTCAATGACGTGGAACGGGAAATGATCTGCGGTATCGCCGAAACCATCAGAGAAAAAATAGCCCGTAAAAGCCACGGTGCTGTTACGGTTACGGTCAGCATCGGACTTGCCCAAGGAAAGATCCATCACTATGTGCAGGATGAAATCATGCATCTTATCCACCGTGCCGACGAGTCTCTCTACCGGGCCAAACAAAGTGGGAAAAACATGGTAATTATAGACTGATGCCCTTTAAGGCATCACATCACCGGACACGGGAAGCCGGGATAGTGTACCCGCGGCCACCTTTCGTCCACAGCGGAACCGGCCTAAGGCTCGCTGGAAAAGGAGGCGGGTTTTCCGTCCGACAGTTTCACAGGAAGACAACTAGGAACTCGGGAGATGACTCCATATCATGTTATCGTAGTAGGCGGCGGCGCCGCAGGCCTGATGGCGGCATCCCAATCGGCCGAGGCGGGAGCTCGAACACTCCTTCTGGAAAAAATGGATCGGCCGGGCAGAAAGCTTCGCATTACCGGCAAGGGGAGGTGCAACCTCACGAATGTCGTTCCCCTGCCGGTGTTTCTGGAACATTTCGGAGTCAACGGCCGTTTCCTCCGGCAGGCATTCTCCCGCTTCTTCAGTGACGATCTTATTGAATTCTTACATGATATGGGTGTCAAAACAGTCACTGAACGGGGAGGGAGGGTTTTCCCGGAAAGTGAGAAGGCCCAGGATGTGGTGGACGCCCTCATTGCCCGTGCCAAGCATAGCGGCGTGACGATCGTTACCGGCGCGCCGGTCGAGCGTCTCATTATTGAAGATGGTGCCGTCAGAGGGGTTGCCGTGACGGCGGTTCATCCCGGCAGGCGCGTCGTCCCATCATCCCGAACCGAACCGGAAACATACCGTTCCGATCGGGTAATCATCGCCACCGGGGGTGCATCCTATCCCGCCACCGGGTCGGCGGGGGACGGATACCGACTCGCTGAATCGGCGGGACATAGAATTGTGCCGATCAGACCCGCTCTCGTACCGGTCGAAACCGGCGGGGCAACCGCGTCGAAGCTGCAGGGACTGAGCCTCCGCAACGTGACCGCCACCGTCATGATCAACGGCGTAAAAAAGAGCGCCGCAACAGGAGAGATGCTGTTTACCCACTTCGGGCTTTCGGGCCCGATCATTCTATCACTCAGCGGTGACATCGTGGATGCCCTGCGGTCGAGGAATACCGTAACTGTCTCTATCGACCTCAAACCTGCCCTCGATGAAGCAAAGCTGGATGATCGCCTGCTCCGTGATTTAAATCAGCAAGGGAGGAAACTGTTTCAAACCTTCCTCAGGGGTTTGCTCCCGAGAAAACTCATCCCCGTCTGCGTCGAGCTCACGACTATCGACGAGAATAAGCTCTGTCACCAGATTACCGCGGCGGAACGGAGAATCCTGCGCACCTGGGTGAAGGATTTTCGCCTGCCCGTAACGGGACACCGGCCGCTGACAGAGGCGATCATTACCGCCGGCGGCGTGGACACGAAAGAGGTTGACCCCCGAACCATGGAATCAAAGATCATTCGCGGACTCTATTTCTCAGGGGAGATTCTGGACATTGTCGCCGACACCGGCGGGTTCAACCTGCAGGCGGCCTTTTCCACGGGGTGGGTTGCCGGCCGGCAGTGCGGCTTATCTGTCCGTTCGTGACTCAACGGACCGGGCTTTTATGAAGCGCGGGATCGTTCACTACTGCGGCGTGTCATTTCGATTTAAGCATTGACAGGTAATTTATTATTATGTATCTGTGCCCCTAAGATGGGGAAAAGGGAAATACACCTTTTCATGTAAAATCCGGTAATCGATTCAGTCCGGTCAACAGTGAGGATTTCGAAAAAATCGAATGTCCCCCGTTCCGTCATCCCCGATGGGGAGCGAAACGGCAAATCATTGTGATATAAATTATTCCTGCCATGTACATTCAAGTCATATTAGGACTCGCCGGGGGACTCGGCCTCTTCCTGTTCGGAATTCACCTTCTGAGCGACTCGCTGAAAACACTTTCGCTGGGGCTGCTCAAGGATCTTCTTGAAAAGATAACCTCAAACAGGATCAAATCGGCCCTTGTCGGCGCCGCCGTCACCTCGATCATACAGAGCTCGAGCGCCACGTCGGTCCTGCTCATAGGGTTCCTCAATGCCGGCATCATCACGCTCACTGCGGCTCTTCCGGTAATGTTCGGCGCCAACATAGGAACAACTATAACCGCCCAATTGATAGCATTCAAGCTGACGAAGGCGGCGTTGCTTTTCGTATTCGCCGGCTCCCTCATCTACCTTTTCGCCAAAAAAACAAAAAATAAAAACAAAGGCCTGGCATTGCTCGGTTTCGGCATTCTCTTCCTTGGTCTTTCAATTATGAGCACCTCGGTTAAGCCCCTGGCGGATAATCAGATGATCATCGACATGTTTATTCATTTCGGGAAGAAGCCGCTTCTCGGGATCATGGCGGGTCTGATCGTTACGGTCATTCTCCAGAGCAGCAGCACCACCATCGGTATGGTCATCGCGTTCGCCTCGGTGGGACTGCTCGACCTGCCGTCATCGATATATCTCGTTCTCGGGGACAACATCGGCACCTGCATTACGGCCATTATCGCCAGTATCGGGGGAAAACTGGTCAGCAGGAGGCTTGCCCTCGGCCATGCCCTCTTCAACGTTATCGGCACAATGATCATGTTACCGTTCATTCCCCTGTACATTCAGTACATGCCCATGCTCTCCACCGATATCGCACGGCAGATCGCCAACACCCACACCATCTTCAACATGGTCAATACCATCATTCTCCTGCCCTTTATTCCGCTGTTCATCAAAATCCTGGATAAACTCGTTCCCGGACAGGACTATGAGAAGAAAGAAACCCGGTTCCTCGATAAAAACCTGATGTTCACGCCGAACCTGGCGTTAAGGGCGGTCATCAAGGAACTGTCGGTCATGTTGAACATCTGCCATGAGATGCTTCACAAAGCGAGGCAATGCGCCGTCGCTTACAATCATAAAATCAAGAATGAAATCACCATCGACGAGGAATCGGTGGACGAAATGCAGAAGAACATCACCAATTATCTCGTGGAGATCACGCAGGAAGAGCTGACGGACAAACAGAGGCGACTTGTTCCCGCCGTCCTTCATAGCGTCAACGACATAGAAAAAGTGGGGGATTACTGCGAGGATATCGTTATCCTTGCCCAGCGGGCGTACGAGTATAATCTCTCGTTTTCATCCGAGGCCAAGGCCGAACTGAACAGGCTCTTCGACAAGACGGAAGCCCTGATGAGACACACCCAGAGAGCCCTCGAAAATAATGATGAACATGCCGCCCGTATTACGTTAAACATCGAAAGGGAAATCGACGAACTGATCTCCCAATATAAACTGAATCATATCACCCGGCTCGAGGAACGGATCTGCGTCAGCGAGTCGGGGCTTATCTATTCCGACATGCTTACCAACATTGAGCGCCTCAACGACCACCTCTGCAACATCACCAAAGGCATCCTCCACATCGGGAAGCGTTAACACCATCGTTCATTACCGTACCGTCTGCCCGACGATTGTTTCCCCTTGACAGAAAACGGTCCCTCAGGCGCGGCACCGCCCCACCGGACAAATAACATAGAGAAACAACATCTCTACGGAGGTACCGGGGATTATTTCTCTCCGTCAGCCATGACAGTGGTTCTATTGTCCATTTCTTCACTGTATTTTCATACACTTATCATCAAGATGTAACATCCTCCTGTCATGCTGCTGACCATCAGAATACGAGTACAAAAGTAAATAGGAGTACTTCATGAGCGAATGGATGCGCACACTCGCCGACCACTATGAATCCATCAAGCAAGCATACCCGCATGACAAACTGATTATTCTCTTTGATATCGACGGCACCATACTGGACATGCGTTACATGATTCTCTCTGTTCTGAGATCATGTGATCGCCATCACGGTACCTGTTACTTCAAGAATCTCCGTATCCCCGACATCACGATCCACGAAAGTAATATGAAGAAATTTATCCAGGAAATCGTACCGGAACCTCAGGAACGGCATATCATAAATGACTGGTGTATGCGGCACTTCTGGTCGACATCCGCCATTCTCGAATCGCACCGTCCTTTTTCCGGCGTCATGGAAGTAATCCGGTGGTTTCAGATACAACCGAATACTTTCGTCGGTCTCAATACGGGAAGGCCGGATTTCATCAGGCGTGATACGCTGCATTCGTTGAACAGAATCGGCAGGCAGTACAAAGTACATTTTGACGAAAACCTTATTTTCATGAATTCCGATGGCTGGGACAGTAACATACCCCAGGTTAAATCGGCGGGAATCCAGTTTTTCAGAGACGCGGGATACCGTGTTTTTGCATTTATCGACAATGAACCGGATAACCTCGGTATCGTTCCCGATATTGATCCCGATAACGAAATCCTTCTGCTTCATGCAGACACGATTTTCAACTCCAAACGTATTAGAATCCCTTCAAATGCGATCAGCGGCACTTCATATGACATAACGGAACTGATCACTGAAGACACGATACCATCGCATATACAATTCGTCTGGCACGGCAGTAACAATAGTGAGAACCTGAAGCAGTTCTTTAATTCCAACGTAACGTGGGCGGAATTCACGGTGTGTCTTGATGCCATGCGGGAAAGCATCATTCTGCATGACGACGTCCTCGATCACGTGCAGCGTCCTTATGGAGAGGATTGCATCTCTCTCGAGGAACTGCTGATCTATTTTCTGGATTCGAAGAAATCCATTAAACTCGACGTGAAAGAAAACGGACAGCTCATTGACAAGCTCATTGAACTGCTTCGGCACTTCCGGTTCAACGACACTCGACTCTGGTTCAGCGGAAAAATTGAAGTCCTCAAAGAAAATGGGTTTCGCACAATAGCCGAGAGATTTCCCGGATCGATCCTGCAATGCCCTATCGATTACATGGCACCCCTCATTGAGAGCGTGCCGTCCAGGGCACTTTCACTTCTCGACACGTTTAGTGACTGGGGAATAAATAGATTTTCGTTGAGCTGGAAAACACCGAACCTCCATCGTGTACTCGATAAGCTGGACACATGGGGCTTTGAGGCTAATATTTACAACTTACCCGACCTTGAATCATTTTTAAAGGCTGTTCTCCTCTTTCCGACATCGGTTACGACGGATTTTACCTTCTTGCGGTGGTCGCAACGCAACGACCATCCTGTTTATTACGGCGACAATCACGGCCATTTGCCCGGCGCAGTTTCCGGGAGCGTGAATGGCGTATCAGACAGACATAATGGGCACAACTCTCCGGACATAAAAACCATCCAGGCAAGGAGTCTTTAAATAATGCCGAAAACGTACATTCTCGATACCAACGTCATGCTTCACAATCCTGACGCTCTTTTCTCCTTCGAGGATAATAACGTGGTCATTCCCTTCGTTGTAATTGAAGAAATCGATACGCTTAAGAAAAGACAGGACGAAATCGGACGGAATGCTCGTGTCACCGTCTCTATGCTCGATCAACTAAGAAATCTCGGACATCTATCCGATGGTGTGGATCTCCCGTCAGGAGGCCGGCTCCACGTGGAATTGAACCATCAGGAATTCTCTTCTTTCCCAACCGTTCTGGATTTAAACAAGAATGACAACCGAATCCTGGCCGTTGCCCATCATTTATCACACGAATGCGGCGAGCCGGTTATTCTTGTCACGAAAGATCTCAACCTTCGCGTCAAGGCCGATGTACTGGGAATTCAATCGGAAGATTTCCATAAGGACAGGGTAAATTTTACCAGTTTATATGAAGGGGTCGGATCGATACACGTCACAAAAGAGCAGATGAGCCGGTTTTACCGGGACGGCCGCCTTTCGCTCAATGGCGAACTGGAGGGATATCCCAACCAGATATTTATCATGAAAAATTTCTGCCAGGACTCCCAGTCTGCCCTCGCTTTATATAATGGGGATATACTGCGACGACTTATTTTCGGAGAAAGCATCAATTTCGGTATCAAGGCCAGGAACAAGGAACAACGCTTCGCCCTGGAATTATTGATGGACGATGAAATTAAAATAGTAACCCTGGTAGGAAAAGCGGGCACAGGAAAAACCCTGCTTGCACTTGCCGTCGGGCTGGAAAAGGTCGTTGAGCAGAAAGTCTATACGAAACTTCTTGTGACTCGCCCGGTAATGCCCATGGGAAATGATCTGGGATACCTTCCGGGCTCAAAAGATGAAAAATTGCGTCCCTGGATGCAGCCGATTTATGACAATCTTGAGTTCCTCTTCAACACCAGCGAGGAACCGTCGAAACTGATCCATCACCTCACCGACAGGGGCGTCCTTGAGATGGAAGCCCTGACATATATGCGGGGACGGAGCATTCCCAACCAGTTCATTATCTGTGATGAAGCACAGAATCTTTCACCGCATATGATAAAAACCCTGATTACCCGGGTTGGCGAGGGAACGAAGATCGTCTTCACCGGCGACCCCGAACAGATTGACCACCCGTACCTCGACGCGAACAGCAACGGTCTTTCATATCTTGTTGAAAAATTAAAGGATGAAGAACTGGCGGGGCATGTAACCCTCAAGCGCGGTGAACGATCACGGGTCGCCGAATTGTGCTCGCACCTGTTGCAGGATAATGTAACCATAGCTTCATACGATCCTCATTAAACTGTAATAGTATTGTGTCATTGAGCAGATGATGTTTCAGAAAATGGATGGTGCGCGGACAATGCAGTTCATCAAAACAGAAAACGACCTTAGCAGCTTCATGGTGTGCCCTATCCACTGCCATCAAAAGGAGAAAAACCACGTGATTTCATTTTTCGAAAAAGGCAAAACCCGCGGTTCCGCCCCATCATCCGAAGATGGAAGCGAACATTGCATCCCACCGCAACTATTTCAGCATACTGTTCATTCACACACCGGAACCGGGGTGATCATCGGCAAAACATTACAATACTATTCACCTGCACTCGCAGACGGTAACCGGATCGACGGAAGACATGCACTTCCTCATCGGCACCGGACAGATATCAATGATATCATTGATAAAGTGGCATCGCTCGCGTCAAACAGGGACAACCCTGTATCCATATACCGCAAATGCAATAAATATTTGTGGGAAATTGAGGACCATGACGGGAAAATCGGACACGCGCTGCTTGACATCTTGCTGCATCAGGTAAGTGTAACATCGGAAACGACAAAAACAGTATATATCGAAAGCGATAATATGTTTGTCGACATCATCGCAGCACGACGACAAAGGATTAAGGCAGGGGAATACGTAAAAATTTCCTTATCCATGAAATGTGGGGTCGTTATGCGAAGCTGTAGGCATTATAATTTCAATACTGAAACAAATCGGGATGACACCTGTCATGAAACCGCCGTCTCATGTATTCGAGCATGCGGTGGACTGTTTATATTCTCTGCCGACGCCAAAGAACGCGTGGAGATTACGATTTTTCTGCCCGTGCCCGGGGCAACGGCTCCCACTTCATATCGCATGCAGTAACCGCCACGGGCATCGGGGTCATGGTGCAGCAGACAATCACCGCTTTGAACATGGGGAGGAACCGGCACTTATGAAACCCGAAGTATTGCAATGCTACCGGAATCTTCTTATTCAGCGCATACAGGACCTGTTGCAGTCCGCAGGGTATGCTGTTCAATTTATGCGGGAATCCGGCGAATCAATGCCCGACATCTGCGATCAGGCAGTCCGGGAGTTTTTTCACACGATCAGCTTTTCTCTGAGAGACAAGGAAAGAGAGACTATCCGGGAAATCAGAGAAGCTATCAGGAGAATCGACGAAGGAACATTCGGTATCTGCAGGTTATGCAACAAAAGAATATCCGAGAAGAGAATGCTGGCGCATCCTTCAACCACCCTCTGTATAGACTGCAAAAGGAAAGAAGAAGCATTGCAGATCTATCAGGGGAAAATTTTTACTCCTCTTTCAGTCTCTGACTCAGATTGGGAGCAATAGCGTTATTTCCGGATGCCATCATATCCACATATTTCATACATTTTGTGTTGCACGCGGGTCACCAGTCCGGGGATACCTGCCACTGACAGCACTATGACCTATGATTTTCTTTAAACCCGCACGTGTATTTTCCCCCGTGTGTAGATCATCGCGCCGACAAAAGCCGTGAATGGAGCCACGGTCACGAGTCCGAAGCTCCCCACAATCGTATTCAGAATCTCTGCGGCCACGTAATTGAGATTGAGCATATTGACCAACGGCACGCCCTGCGCCATGAATACCATGAGGAGGATAATATAACTGCTCGAATATGCCAAAAGCAATGTCGTCGTCATGGTACCGACGACGGCACGTCCGACACGAAAACCCGACAGAACTGCCTCGCTGAACGTGATATAAGGATGCCTGCGAATAACTTCGTCCATTGATACGGCCACATCCATAGCCAGATCCATGACAGCACCCGAAGAAGCCATAAATACGCTTGCCAGGAAAATACGGGTAAGGTTCAGATTCGGAAAGCCGCTGTATAATAGAGTCTCCGAAAAGGGTTTAACGGCCCCATGGAGGTGAAACCCCTGTGAAAACACCAAGGCGAGTACGCATGTCGTGACGATGCCAAGGAACGCACCCAGAAAGGCGACCAGCCCCCGTCTTGTTGCTCCTCCAACAAGGAAGATGATAGCGGCAGTCAGAACGGTGACAACACCGAGTGAGACCATAGCAGGATCGTATGCTTTCAGAAAGGCAGGCACCAGAATTTTCCAGATCATCATAGCCGCAAAAACGAATGACAGCAGGGCCTTCAATCCGGTCCAGCCTCCGAACAATACGAGCAGCAGGGCAAAGCTGGCAAGAAGAATACATTCCGTATTGATACGATAGTGATCCTGGGCATTTGCGTAAAATATATCCCCGTTTTTCAAGCTCAACACCACCAGGGCAGTATCCCCGACCTTAAAAAACTTGTCCAGCTCGAGCTTGCCCATGATATTGTTCATTGACTGCACTTCGCGCCCCTGGAATGGACCATCAAGTATCTTTACGGTCAACTCCTGAGTTCCAATCCTGATAATGCCGAACTGTTTTACCTCGGAATTATCGATACTCAGCACCTGTCCCCTGCAACGGACTGAATGTTCCGAAATTCGTTGTTCAAATCCCGTGGGAACAAAATACAACAGTATCGTCAGGCTGAGAAAAAAGAACGTCAGTACCATATCTTTTCGATTGACTGTTTTCATGGTTACGCCTGCTTAAAAAAGGGCGACCGTGCATTGCATCA
>JAFGWZ010000183.1 GCA_016936905.1 Deltaproteobacteria bacterium
CGGTGCCGTCATATAATCGTTAAGGGTGATACAATGTCGGAGGAACAACAGAAAGACCAGGAAAAGACGGAACAACCTACTCAAAAGCGCCGGGATGAGGCCCGAAAGAAGGGCCAGGTGGCAAAGAGTCAGGAAATAACCTCCGTCGCTATTCTTCTGGCCTGTCTTACACTCTTTTATTTTACATCCACCGTCATGATCGAGAAGGTGGTTGCCATGACCCGCTGGACATTCATGGAATCGGGCCGGTTTGTCATCGATGACTTGACCATCGGGCACCTTATTGTCACCTTCGTAATTAAAATGTTCGGCGTTATCGGGCCGCTGTTGTTGACCGTTGTCGTCATAGCCGTCTTAGCGAATATCATTCAAATCGGCTTCATCAGTTCATCAGAGGCCATCATGCCGAAGTTATCGAAAATCAGCCCTCTGCGGGGGGCCCAGCGGCTCTTCTCCATACGGGCTCTCGTGGAACTGGCAAAAAACATTCTCAAGATCGTAATCGTGGGAATCGTCGCGTATCTTACGATCAAAGGAGAGGTACGGGATCTTGTAACCCTTGGAAATATGTCGACATGGGGAGTGATGACGTACATGGGAAACGTAACGTTTAAAGTCATATTTCGGTCATGCTGGATACTGTTGGTCCTGGCCGTCCTCGATTATATGTTTCAGAAATGGGAATTCGAAAAGAACCTGAGGATGTCGAAACAGGAGATCAAGGACGAGTTCAAACAGACGGAGGGAGACCCGCTGATAAAGTCAAGGATTAAGCGTATCCAGAGAGAGATGGCGCGAAAGAGAATGATGGCGAGGGTCCCCGAGGCGGACGTTATAATAACGAACCCGACCCACTTTGCCGTGGCGCTCGTCTATGATCAGGGCTCGATGGAGGCGCCCACCGTGCTGGCGAAGGGGAGAGGTTTCATCGCGGAAAAAATAAAGGAGATCGGCAGAAAAAGCGGGGTTCCCATCGTTGAGAATAAGCCGCTGGCACAAGTATTGTATAAAGTTGTCGATGTAAACGGTGTCATACCAGCCAACTTATATACGGCAGTCGCCGAAGTTCTGGCGTATGTCTATAACGTAAAACCAAAACAGACTTCACGGGGCAGCACACGATGACAGCATCAACGACGACAGCCGGCGCACTGCAGGACTGGTTCAAAAGCAGCAGCACCGCCATGGCAATAGGACTGATAGGCATCCTGCTGGTCATGATGATACCCCTGCCACCGTTTGTGCTTGACATTCTCCTTTCATTCAATATTACGTTCACCATTGTTATCCTCCTCGTTTCAATATATGTTCTCAAACCGCTCGATTTTTCAGTCTTTCCGTCGGTGCTGCTGATAGCCACGCTGATGCGACTGTCGCTTAATGTCGCGTCGACCCGGTTGATTCTCCTCCATGGGAATGAGGGGACGGGAGCGGCCGGCCAGGTCATCAAGGCCTTCGGCACCTTTGTCGTAGGCGGAAATTTCCTCATCGGCCTCATAGTCTTCCTCGTTCTCGTATTGATCAATTTCATTGTTATCACGAAGGGTGCGACGAGAATCGCCGAGGTGGCGGCCCGGTTCACTCTTGATGCCATGCCGGGAAAACAGATGAGTATCGATGCCGACCTGAACGCAGGGCTCGTCACTGAATCGGAAGCGAGGATAAAGCGGGTTGATATAGCGAGGGAAGCGGATTTCTACGGTGCCATGGATGGGGCGAGCAAGTTCGTCCGGGGTGACGCCATCGCCGGCATCATCATAACGCTCATCAATATTATCGGCGGCCTCATTATCGGCGTCGCCCAGCAGGGAATGCCTGTCGTCGAAGCGGCCCACACCTATACACTCTTGACGGTCGGTGACGGTTTGGTGACACAGATCCCCGCGTTGATCGTGTCGACAGGAGCGGGAATGCTCATCACTCGATCGACGGCGTCGTATGACCTGAGCAGCGAAATGAAGACCCAGTTCTTTCTTCAGCCGAAGGCGCTTGTGTCGGCCTCGGTGATGCTTTTCATATTCGGCATCATCCCGGGAATGCCGACGATTCCTTTCATGCTCATCGGCGCTGCCATGGGGTTCATTGCCTACTCGGCATTAAAATCCTGTCAGGCGGCAAAAGAAATCGAGAGAGTTGATGAACCTCACGAGGTCACTGCGCCGGACACCTTCGACGCCCTTTCACCCCTCGATATGCTGGAGCTTGAAGTCGGGTACAGCCTCATACCGCTCGTCGACGCGAACCAGGGCGGAGAATTGCTGCAGCGGATCAGGGCATTCAGGAAACAACTGGCTCTTGAGGCGGGGTTGATCGTGCCGGCAATACACATCAGGGACAACCTCCAGTTGAAGCCGGGAGAGTATATCCTCAAATTGAAGAACGTCGAAGTGGCCCGCGGGGAGTTGATGATGGATCACTGCCTTGTAATTATCCCGGAAGACAGCAATGAAGTTGTCAAGGGGAAGGAAACGAAAGAACCGGCATTCGGCCTCCCCGCTGTCTGGATTGAAGAAAGAGAAAAGGAAAATGTCCAGGCCCGTGGGCATGTGGTCGTCGATCCCGCTACCGTTCTGACGACCCACATCACGGAAATCGTAAAGACCCACGCGGATGAACTTATCGGCAGGCAGGACGTGCAGTATCTTCTGGAGCAGCTTTCCAGGACCCACTCAAAACTCGTGGACGATATTGTTCCCTCGATCGTTCCGCTCGGCACGCTTCATAAGGTGCTGCAACGGCTTTTAAGAGAACGTGTTTCAATCCGCGACCTCCTGACGATTCTGGAAACCCTGGCAGATTATGTGCCGATCACGAAGAACGTCGATCTGTTGACGGGATATGTCCGGCAGGCCCTGTCACGGAGCATTACTCAGCAATACAGGAATGACGGCGGAACAATGACGGTTGTCGTCCTGTCTCCCGATGTGGAGGAATCAATCGGCCAGTCGATTCAGCATACCGAGTATGAATCGTTCGTTTCTCCCGATCCCACGACGGTGCAGAAAGTCGTTTCAAGTCTCCAGCGATTCGTTACCACATTCAGTGAAAAAGGACTGCAGCCGATCGTACTCTGTTCCCCCCACATACGTATTCACGTCAGGAATATGCTGGACAGGTTTTTCCCTCACCTTGTCGTTCTATCCCATAACGAGGTCAGTTATGACATCAATGTAAAATCACTGGGGATTGTAGGAGTTTAAAGATGCAGCTTAAACGATATGAAGCGAAAAGCATTAATGAGGCCATGGAGAAAATCAAACACGATCTCGGTGAAGATGCTGTTGTCCTGTCGACGAAGCGGCTGAAAGGGCACAAGCGGGAGCTGCTTGAGGTGATAGCGGCCCGGGATGAGGACCTGGTTTCGCTGAGTCAAGGGGAGAGCGCGGGGCAGAAACGGGTGCCGGCAAACGCGTCGTCGGATGCCGCTGCGGGGATCAGGGCGGATGTAGATGAACTGAAATCGCTCATACACAGCTTTTTGAGAGGGACGAATATCTGCGCCGAGATGGCCGAACTGAAAGACCATTTTCATACCTTCTTTGATTTGTGGGGGATACGGAAAAACGGCAAACTGTCATCATACCTTTCTCAGGCATATTATCACCTTCTTTCAACCGGCATGACGAAGCGCCAGGCCTGTCAATTGATCGAAACCATGCAAAAGAGCAACGATCCGGCGGACCTGCGTAATTATGATGATACGATCATCCACCTTGAAGATATGCTTCGGAAAACCATTGGAGGGTTATCCCCTTCGAGGAAAAGGGATAAGAAGATCTGGGCGTTTATCGGCCCGACCGGTACGGGTAAAACGACCACGCTGGCGAAGCTTGCCGCTCATCATGTATTTGAGAGAAAAGCCAATGTTGGTATCGTAACCATGGATACCTATCGTATCGGAGCAACTGATCAGCTGCGAAAATATGCCGACATCATGGGGGTGCCTTTGGAGGTTGCCAGGGATAAAACGTCACTGGTCTCGGTTATACGACGTTTATCGGAACGGGACGTCATCCTGGTTGATACACCCGGGAGGAGCCTGCGAGATGAAGGCCATCTGCTGAAGCTGAAAGATATCCTTTCGTCTGTGCCGGGTATGGAAAAACACCTCGTTCTCAGCGTAACGTCAAGCTATGGCTGCATGATGGATGCAGCAACCCGGTTCGGCATGACAGACTATGATACTTTTATTTTCACAAAGCTCGACGATGCCGCCACCTGCGGAACGATGTACTCCGTCGTTGAAGAAATGAAGAAGCCCGTTTCGTACGTGACCGACGGGCAGAACGTGCCCCACGATATACGTGAAGTTGAGCCGGGTATACTCGCCCGGATTATTATGAATAAAGGATATGACCGTCAGCCGGAGATAATCTCACATTGAAAAAGGATACTTGATGGATCAGGCAGATATATTGCGAGAGATGAAGAGGGTGGAGAATCGGATGGAGAATCGTGATTCACGGAGAGCCGCGGCGGTGCGAAACAGCGATACCCGGGTTGTGGCAATCACAAGCGGCAAGGGGGGAGTGGGCAAGACAAACATAGCGGCGAACCTGACATACCGATTTGCATTGGAAGGGAAGCGGACGCTCCTGCTCGACGCCGATGCCGGATTGGCCAATGTTGACGTGATCCTGGGAATAACGCCCCAGTATAATCTCTGTCACGTCCTGAAGGGTGAGAGGCGGATTGAAGACACGATCGTTACCGGACCGGGCGGGATGATGATTCTGCCGGCTGCGTCGGGGTTGCATGAAATGGCCGATTTGTCCCGCGGTCATAAGCTGACACTTCTTGAGATACTTAACGGTTTCGAAGAGCATCTCGACATCATGGTAATAGACACGGCCGCGGGAATAGCGGGCAATGTGATGTATTTCAACATGTGCGCCGATGAGATCATCGTGGTTGTTTCTCCCGAACCGACCTCATTGACGGATGCGTATGCACTCATTAAAGTGCTCTATCAGCGCCAGGCGATTCAGCGATTCATGATTCTTGTCAACATGGTCCGGGACAGAGGAGAGGCAAAATCTGTCCATCGGCGTTTGAGCAACGCCGTCGATCACTTTCTCAATATCACCATCGATTATCTGGGCTATATACCTTTCGATGAGAATGTCCATCGATCTATCAAGGAACAGTGTCTTGTTGTCGAACGCTTTCCCACCTCGCCGGCGAGCCGGCATATTACCGGCATTGCTGAAAAGTTTCTGAGGAAAGAAACCGTGGCAGGCGACAACGGGACAATCAAATTTTTTAAGAGGGCAATTGTTTACGGCAATGACACCTAAAGCGATCCGTGATGAAAAAATCATGAAGTATGCACCTCTCGTGAAAAACATCGTCGAGAGGATAGCCCTGCGACTGCCGAGCCATATCGACAAGGAAGACCTCATCAATGTGGGAATTATCGGTCTCATGTCCGCGTTGGAACGATTTGATGAAAGCAAAAAGATACGGTTTGAGACATATGCGAGATTCAGGATCAGAGGGGCTATCCTTGATGAATTGCGGTCGAGGGATACGGTATCGCGGTCAGCGAGAACCAAGGATGCCAAGCTGGAAGGGGCTTTCTCGGCATTGCAGCGTGAACTGGGAAGAATGCCTACTGAAGATGAAGTATCGGAATATCTGAATATCTCGCTGGATCAATACCATAAGATGCTCGATGACGCCAAGGGGGTCTGTATACTGCACAGCGATGACCTCCCTCCCGAGTATTTTGAACGGTATATTCGAAAGGACGTGCTGGAGAAAATAGACCAGGGTGATCCCCTGTCACTGATTACACAAATGGAGATGAAGGACATACTGAAAGGTGCCATCGATGCCCTCCCGGAAAAAGATCGGATTGTTTTGTCGCTTTACTACTACGAGGAGTTGACATTCAGGGAGATCGGCGAGGTTCTCGAACTGACGGAGTCGAGAATATGCCAGATTCATTCTCAGGCCATATTGAAACTCAGGAGCGTATTAAAGACGCTGCGGGAACGGGATAATGTGGAGCTCAGGTCCTACATGTAACGATGAAGGCAGAGAAAGATGTCCCGGTCGGGACCGTGGTTCTCTGCCTGACGTGGTAAAAGGCGATTCCCGTAAGGGAACGACGGCGAGGCGTCGTATCGCCCTTACTGCCGTTGCAGCCGCGGCGTTGCTGATCCTGTGGATGGGCGCAGTCCAGGGGGTATTCGCCGACATATTTCAATCAGACACGTCGGGATCTGAAGGAAGGTATACGTCGTCCGATGGCGGGCATGACTGTGCCGGACAGATGCAGATGAACGGCGGGCCGATGCCTCGTTACTCCTACGAGTACTTCGAGCATTTTATCATCCCCGTTGAGAACGAACGGGGGGAGTGCCGGGTGCTGCTCTGTGATATCGTGCTCGAACTGAATGATGGGGCGGTCATAGGGGAAGACCGGCACCGGATAAGAAAAATTCTTTTCGGGACATCACGGTCGGCCGGCAGATTCAGCGCCGATATACGGGAGATGAAAAAAAATTTCTGTATACGAATAAAAGACGCCGTCAACGAGTCCGTCGGGCGGGATGTCGTGAAAGCTGTTCAGATGACCACATTTCTTTTACTATAACCAGAGGGAGACGGTGGTAACTACTGTCTCGGAGTGCGGTGCAATGAGGGGGACAAAGGTGAAGCGCATGTTTTTTTTATTTGCCTTGCTGGCGGTTATCGGTTATTCGATTCCCTGTAACGGCCTGACCGTGGAAGAGATCTTACAGTTAAAGAATGCCGGCGTGAGCGACAGTACAATCCAGGTGATGCTCGAGGAAGAGCGGCAGGGTGTGAGAGAATATTCAGACGACAAGGGAAACACGTACATGCGGTATTCAACAAAATCACCGTCAAATGTCAGGCTTCACGACAGGGAAGAGGCGGAGAAGGTAAAGCGGGCGTGGGAATTGTTGGACCGCCTTATCATCGACGGACGGCAGGAACAATAATATTGCGCCATGCAAAGGGGCGAGGGGGATACGGACTGATGAATC
>JAFGWZ010000184.1 GCA_016936905.1 Deltaproteobacteria bacterium
AATACCTCTTGAGCCCCTGTCTTTCGGAATGACTCGATTGCCAGGGTCGCCGTCACATCGTGGGCAAACGCGCAGTCAACGGTAACCTCGATTATCTCTCCCGGTGATACCGTTTCCATTCCCCCGTGCCGCGCCAGTATTTTTTCCGTGATTGTCATTCCCATGGATATTACGCCTCCACCGCATTGTTTTTATTCAGGCTCTGCTTGCTCAGCTTGAACTGCATGCTGTCCACCAGCGCCTGCCAACTCGCCTCGATCACATTCGTTGAAACTCCGATGGTCGTCCACACGTCACGGTCGTCTCTCGATTCGAGCAGCACCCTCACCTTTGCGGCGGTCCCTTCCGACCCTTCCAGGATCCTTACCCTGAAATCGACAAGATGCATCTCGTCGATCTGGGGATAAAATTTCCGCAATGCCTTTCGCAGCGCATTATCGAGCGCGTTGATCGGTCCGTTGCCTTCGGCGGCGGTTATCTCGTGTTCATCGCCCACAGAAATCTTGATCGTAGCCTGGACATGGGAAGAATTCATCCGCGTCTTCTCACTGATGACACGAAACGACTCAAGGGTAAACGGTTCTTCCAGGTCACCGATTGCCTTCTTGATCAGAAGTGCGAGCGATCCCTCGGCGGCATCGAACTGATAACCCTGATCCTCCATTTTTTTGATTTCCTGAACGATCTTTTTGCTTACACCGTTGTTGTCATTCAATTCGATGCCAAATTCTTTTGCCTTGTATTCTATGTTGCTCCGCCCCGCCAGGTCGGAAACGACAACGCGCCGCTGATTTCCTACCAGCGCGGGATCGGCGTGTTCATAGGCCCTGGGGTTCTTCATAACCGCGCTGACATGAACGCCGCCTTTGTGGGCGAAGGCGCTCCGTCCCACATAGGGCCGTGTGCTTACCGGCGGAATATTCGCCACGTCGCTCACATACCGGGAAAGGCCGGTGAGGGAGGTGAGGGTCGTTGCGGGAATACATTCCTTCTTCATCTTCACACAGATCGTGCCGATGAGGGAAATCAGGTCGGCATTTCCGCACCGTTCTCCGTATCCGTTTATCGTTCCCTGTACCATTCTGACACCCAGAAAAAGGGCCGACAGAGAATTCGCCACGGCGAGGCCGCAGTCATTATGTGAATGAATCCCCAAGAGATCGACTGGTATCAGTTCTGCAACATCCCTTATGATTTTTTCCACCTCCCAAGACAGCGTCCCGCCATTGGTGTCGCAGAGAACAATCATGTCGGCGCCGGCGGAACGGGCCGCCTGCAGGGTCTTGATGGCATATTCACGATTATTCTTGAACCCATCGAAAAAGTGTTCGGCATCGTAGATGACTTCTTTCCCGCGAGACTTGAGATACGTGACCGTATCGCCTATGATTTCTAGATTCTCCTCAAGAGAAACACCGAGGATTTCCGTGGCATGAAGGTCCCATGTCTTTCCGAATACTGTGACCACCGGCGTTTCAGCACGGATGAGCGCCTGAATATTGGGGCATTTCTCCGCCGACAGGTCCGGCCGCCGAGTGCTTCCGAACGCGGCAAGACGGGCATTCTTAAACGTAACGGCACGCGCCATTTCGAAGAAGCGCATGTCTTTGGGGTTCGACCCGGGCCATCCCCCCTCGATGTAGTGAAACCCCATGTCATCAAGCTTCTGGGCGATCTTCAGTTTTTCCTCGGCGGAAAAGCTGATCTGCTCCCCCTGGGTTCCATCTCTCAGTGTCGTGTCATAAATTAATACATCCCGTCCCATAACGTTCACAACCTCATAAAGCAAAAAATCCGCTATCAGCTGCCTGATAACGGATTCTGTGCTTTTTTATGATCGCTCGATCTACACCATCATCAGGTCAGACATATGCCTCCCCTCAATAATTATGCTAATTATAATGATGATGCTCGTAGCGGTTTTTTTAAACATTCTTACCTGCTCACAATTACCTGAATTTGTCTCTTAAAACTTTGCAACCGATTTGTCAATTCATATTTTTACTTTTTTTACAGCAACGGCTTGTCAGATAATTTCTGAAAGAAGACGATATTACAGGTATGACCGGGCGCCGTAATATCTCTTTTTATAATACGAACTCGACAGGGAGCTGACACGAACCGTTTTGCCCGTTCGCGGCGCGTGGATAAATTTATTGTCGCCCACGTATATCCCCACATGAGACACATCGCCACGACCCACCGTATCAAAAAAGACCAGGTCGCCCCGCTTCAGTTTATCCCGCGACACGGTGGCGCCCGAGTGAAACTGCTGTCTCGACGTTCTCGGCAGGTTGAGTCCGTTCAACTTGAAGACAGCCATGGCCAAGCCGCTGCAGTCAAAACCCTGGCGGATCGTCGTGCCGCCCCATCGATAGGGAACGCCGACAAACGCCCTTGCCGTCTCGACGATCTGACTGCGCACATAGGGTTTACCGTGGGTTGTTTCTTTGGCGGCTGAATAGTCACTGGGACGAACAATATAAAAGACATCGATCGTCCCCATTGCCTTGAGGATGACCGCCTCGCGGGTTGCTTCTTCTTCGGTCGCAAAATTGCCGAACCGGACCTTGTAGAGTCCTTTGCTGTACTGAAAATAATAGGCATCCAGGTTCTGGTCTTTCAGGGAGTGTGCCAGTTTCGCTGCATTTTCCGCGTTTGAGAATGCCCCCGCCTGAATGGTATATCCCATTCGGGGAAGTGGCTCCTGTTCTGTAATGACGGGGTGTTCTTTCAGATGCTCGGGCTGTGGTGAAGGGCGATAGTCACGGGAAGGCGGTGACAAAGCGGCACATCCTGCCAGGAGAATGGCAAGAACCATTGCTGTAATCTTCCCCCAGAGTAAACGAACCATCACGGCTCCTCATCGCGTTTCTTTCACCATACAACCGGGATCACCCCCGGCCGTCCTAATCTTCGCCTTCCCTGTCACTACAGGATAACAACGGATTTAACAGCTTCGGCGATCCGCCGGTGTATGGCCGGATTCATGAAATTCGGAACCTCTTCCCGTTTCCCCGCCAGTTCCGCGATGGCTTCAGCGGCGGCAATCTTCATCGGATAGGTTATTCTCGAGGCGCGGGCATCAAGGGTTCCTCTTATAATTCCGGGAAACGCGAGGCAGTTGTTCACCGTTCTGCCGTCGAGGGCGACAGCGGCACCCGCCTCCAGGGCCTCATGGGGCCATATCTCCGGAACGGGATTTGCCAGGGCAAGCACAATGGGATTTTTGTTCATGCTCCTCACCATGTCCTGCGTAACGATCAAGGGAGACGATACCCCGATAAAGATATCCTTGCCTTTGATCACCTCACCGAGGGGCCCCGTTTCGTTCTCCTCGTTGGTGGTCTTCGCGATCTCCTCCTTATAGATGTTCATGTGATCCTTCCGTGTCAGCGAGATTGCTCCCTGTCTGTCACAGACGACGATATTTCTGAATCCGTATTCCCGGAGCATCCTGCATGTGGCCATTCCGGCGGCACCTGCCCCGCTTATGACGATGCGCACCTTTTTCTTCTGCTTCCCAAGGTCCTGGATGGTTTTTATCACCGTCGCCAGAATGACGGTCGCCGTTCCGTGCTGATCATCATGAAACACCGGGATGTCAACCCGCTCCTGCAGTTTTTTCTCCACTTCGAAGCACAGGGGCGCCGCGATATCCTCTATCATGATGACGCTGAAGGTTTTCGACAGGGCCTCCAGGGTATCAACGATAACCTCCGCGCGATCGCTGTCAATCAGGAGCGGAACACAACTTACTCCCGCCATCTTATAGAGAATAACCGATTTCCCCTCCATGACGGGCATCCCCGCCAGTACGCCTATGTTTCCCAGACCGAGTATTGCCGAGCCGTTTGTTGCGATGCAGACGGTGTTGCCGATGGACGTGAATTGCGGCGCCGATTCTGGGTGTTCCTCTATGTATCTGCAGACCTGGGCGACACCGGGAGTATAAATCATCCGCAATTCGCTCAGTGTTTCCATCCTGACGGTGGGCGTCATAGCCACCTTGCCGCCCTCGTGAATGGTAAGAACCTCGTCTTCCACCGACAGAATTTTGTATCCCTTGAATTCACTGATTGCCTGCAAGGTCTCTTCAAACTGTTCCTTGCTGTCAAAGAATATTATAATATCACGGACTATATACTGGGTCGTCACATGAACCTTTGTTATGTCTCCCAGCATCGCTCCATGCTTCCCCAGCTCAAGGGCAACCTTCCCAAGCGCTCCCGGGACATCGTGGATTCTGATCCGAATTTTCTTAACCAGTTTATAGGCGTATTTCTCCATTCCCTCAGCCGTCAATGATGTACCTCCTTTCATACAACCTTGTGACGGAATACGAGGTATCAGACCACCCACGTGTATTGCCGTGTGTCAATCCATTGATTTTCCGCGCGGACCGCCGACACGGACCCGGAGACACCGGACCCCTAGACATGTGCTCACCAGAAAAAGGAGGGCGGGGAATATCTACATCAACAGAGGAACCGGCTACCCATTACCGCTCCGAAACGAGCCTCATCGCTATCTGGTAAACATTCGCAAATGCATCACTGGACTGATTCAGCCCCGTCAGGGATTTCATTTCCGTAATAAGCCCGTTCAGATGCCTGTCATAAACAATACTGCCGAGATCAACGGGGTGAATCATCAGATATTTCTCAGCAACCATTTGAATAACCTTTCCCGCGTTCCTATCCTTGGGACCGGTTACCATATTGGTGATCACCTCAGGCCTGATCATCTGGATCTCTTCTCTCAGCTCCGACGCGGCGTCGCGTCCCCGAAAATCCTCAACAGCCTGAAGAAAGTCTCGGATTGTCTTCAATCTGAGCTCGTTCTCCGTATCCATCGACGCTTTTATGAGCGCCTGCAGGTATGGCTGCTGACTTGCCAGCCGAGACAGCCTTCGGTATACAGCATTCCGAACGAACGCATAGGCATTCTGAATCGAGATCGGCTGGGGGGCAAGGATAACAATCTGCCGGTCAGCGGCAAGAAAGAAGTCGAGAACGTTGAATGACGTTCCCGCGCCCAGGTCGAGAACGACATGATCGGCGCTGAGCTTCGTCATATTCTGGATAATCTTGGTCTTTTGTGAAACATGGGGATTTGCCATGGAGAGGACATCGCCGGCGCCGCATATGAGACGGAGATTTTCGACTTCCGTGTTGATACAGATATCTTCCAGAGAATCGAACCGTTTTGCAACGTAATCATTCAATGTTCGGGACGGACTCTTTATTCCCATGAGGGTATGAAGGTTTGCACCGCCGAAATCAGCGTCCATGAGAACCGTCTTTCTGCCCATCCGGGCCAGCCAGAATGCCAGAAGCGTGCTCACGGTACTCTTGCCGACCCCGCCTTTTCCTCCACCAACGGCCCAGATCTGGGGACCTTTCTCCACTATCGTCTCCTCACTTCACTTCCCGCGGTACTGCTCAGCTCACCTTTTCCCCGGAAGAACTATTTCTTGACGACTTCACAAAAAATCCATATGCTGCGTTGCGCTTCATCCTTCGTCACTGTGGCGTACGCCTATGTACGCCTCATTCCTCAGGATTTGCGCGCCTTGCCTCTGGAGCTTTTTACGAATTCGTCTCATATCGTTCGTTTTTTGGACTTTTTACGGGACCATCATTTCTTGACGTATGACTCCCATAAACTGAAGATCATATCCTGTTCTCCGTCACCGACATAACAGTGCTTTTTCAAAAATTCAAAATTATCATGGGACATTTCTTTGAACTGGATACCGATCAGTATGGTCTTTCTTTCATGCTGTTCTACTTCCCGACGCCAAGCGATCGTTCCCAGTACATCGATACCCGTGGACAGCTTGGGAACGTTAATGAGCAGCTTCACTGTTTTGCCTATCAGGCTTGAAGATCCTGTCCAGTATGCCTCTCCCAACCGGACACAGGTACCTCCCGCGGACAGATCCTCGGTGAAACCGTTAATTACCAGGGGGCTGTCACCGGCATGGTCAGGGAATATTTTCATGGTCACTTTTGTTTGAAGTTGGAACCGTTTCGACGCCCGCAGGACCTGGAGTGATTTTTTCCCTTCTGCCCCTGTCAGGTGGCGGCACAATTCCATGATCAGGAATTCGACAGCGGGGTGCTTTCTGATTACCTCCATAAGGTCGGACCTTCGTATCCTCAGGACCTCAACACTGGTAATGGCGTCAATGACGGTCTGCGAGAACCGGACATCATCGAAGGGATAGACGTCACCGAAGAAATTATCTTCGTGAAGATTTTCCGTTTCCATCCGGACAGTGCCCTCGACATCATTCATCGATACATTCCGTTTTTCCTGCAACACCCCTCTGACGACGAAATTGAGGTCTTCTTCCGCATCTCCCATTTCACGTATTGTCGTGCCGGGTGGAAACGCGACAACTTCCATTTCCTCCATGACGGCCATGAGTTCCCCGTATGCCATTCTTGCGAGGCAGTCATAGACGGGAATCGATTCCGTATTGATTTCATGAAGGGCGGTGTATATGTCTCTGCAATCCCTCTCGGAAGCTTTGACGAGGTCCCACTCGAGGATCTTCGCCGCTATCGCGGGCAGGATGTTGTCTGATTTTATGAAGAGGACGATCGCTTTCTTATAGGCGGCGACAGCATCGTCAAAGGCCCCCATTGTGACAAATCCGTCTCCGATCGCCCTGATGGCAGCGGGATTGTCCTGTACGCCGTTCAGCAGTTGCCGTAACTCTTCCAAGGATTCTACCGAAACAGAACCATCCATAAGGCCTGAGATAATCGTGTCATCATGCCCCGCAATGTTGTCCACTGTCAATTCCCACCTATAATTTATTCATTGCCTTGAGATATCGAACCACCGTATCGATCCGCTCGTTCATCTTGCTGCTTTTTTGATAGAAGAGACGGATTATTTCGTAAAATGATTTCATTCTCCCATCGAACTTAAGGACCATCTCGGACAGACGGGCAACATGTTCCGTTAAAAGAATAATCCGCTGCCTGACGTCCGGAGGTATCTCATCGATGGACGGAATGGACGGTTCTTTCCTCATCGATTGTATCAGGTTCTCAAGATCGTCTCTTTCTTCTTCGGAAAGACCGACATTCAGTTCTGTCTGCGCGTCGTCAACCATGGGCTTCATTTTACCGGATCCGCTGATACTTTTTTAGTTCTTCCTGAATCCTTGAGTCAATGGATATGATATTATCATCAAACAAACCTGGGGCGGGATCATGCTCGCTCAGTGCCTCCAATCGCCGCCATTTTAGCACATTTACCGTAAGAATGGACAGAATCGTAACAACAACGACATTCAACACCACCAGCAAAATCATGAGGCCTACCTGGATCCTGTCAAACTGAGAAAATGCGATGGAGGATTCCCTTGTCTCCGCCATTTCCTCCTTTCCAGGTTCCTTATTCAGGCCGACTGGTTCGACTGCCTGATCTGCCGAAGAGGACCGAGGCGCCTGCGGTTCGCTTACATATGCCGCCGCTTTTTCAGCCGCGTTCACCTCTGAAGTGATCTGCTTCTCCCGAATCTCTCCCCCTCCGGTCCTCGTTGCCGGCCCCTGTTCCGCGGTCGCCGGCGGCGCCGCCTTCCCGGAAAGCCAGTAAAAGTCGAGGACAACCCGATCCGGCTTCACGAGAGAAAATGACCTGACTTCGAAGTTCCGAGAGCGTGTGGCAATGGTGACGACAAGTGCTTTTTCCTTCGTGAGCAATTCAACGGAATCGATCAATTTATCTTTCTTCTCAGGCCGCTCCAGTGGAAGAACGTCCCCCACCGTACCGCCGGGAAAGACGACCGATGCAATCCCCTCACTGCTTACCTGTGGTTCCTTATACTCCGACGCATCGTCGAAATCAAAGACGATTCTCGAAAAGCCTTCGTGTGTGCCGATCCTAATATCCTCCAAGCGGGCGGCGGCGGCCGGCTGAACACAAGCCCACCAGACAGCCACGGCACAACAGACAGCAATCCCTACAGACCTTATCGGAACCATTGACTCTCGGCTGTAATTGAGAGATATGCTCACGGCACTCTCGTCTCATAATGTTGCAACAGCAATACGATGAAATGACACATTCGGCACGTGTCAACGTTTGTCTGAAAAAATATAAGAAATACATGATGATGTCAAGAAGATATTCTGGACTCAAAATCCGCGATTGATTTTTGACGGATCAGTTTTTAGGATCAATGTGGTACGAAAAACTGAGGTGCGCCGTCACAACACTAATGAGAATCGGTTCAAATCATGAACCCGGTACCTGAATCATGTCGTGAAGTGGCATTTTGATGCCATGAGGATTTGATAAGAACTTCCTTTTTTGCAGGGGAAGTATAGGAAGAGGAAATTTTTGTGTCAAGGAATTTGCAGAGAATAATACGGAATTCCGGGGAATTCCGGGGACAGGAATTCCGGGGCTGGGAATTCCGGGGACAGTATATCTATTTCTTGACACGCGCGGCATCATATTTATAGGGTTTTCCCATGGCAAGAATGTCGAGAGTCGTGGCAGAAGGGATGCCGCATCATATCACACAACGGGGCAACCGGCGCCAGCAGACCTTTTTTTCAGACGATGATT